>NZ_JAALDU010000053.1 GCF_014145015.1 Dietzia sp. E1
ACCTCCGACCACCGGAGGTTCAATAAAGGTAACGGGCGCGGGCTCGGGGCACGAACCACGGGCTCACATCCGCTCGTTTCGCGGCCCACCCTCACCGGTCGCCTACTGTCACCGATGGGTGGGAACCCGTTCGATGTCGCCGCCGAGCGAGCGGACGTTGCCCACGAAGTCGGAATACCCGCGGTCGATGTGGAACACCTCGCAGACCTCGGTCACGTCATCCGCGCACATCCCCGCGAGCACGAGCCCGGCGCCGGCGCGGATATCGCTCGCCCAGACCGTCGCCGAGTCCAGGCGCTCGCGACCGACGATCTTCGCGTGGTGACCGTCGGTCTCGGCGTCGACACCCATCCGCACCATCTCCTCGACAAAGCGGAACCGGGCTTCGAAGAGGTTCTCGGTGACCACCGAGACCCCGTCGGAGACCGAGGCGAGGGCGATCGCCATCGGCTGGAGGTCGGTCGGGAACCCGGGGAACGGCAGGGTCCGGATGTCCCGCGCCCGGGGTCTGCCCTCCTGACGGACGCGGATGTGGTCGGGTCCCGTCTCGACGTCGGCACCCACGGCGCGGAGGTTCTCCAGCACCACGTGGATGAACATCGGGTCGATCCCGGTGACGGTGACGTCCCCCCGGGTCATGACCGCGCCCATCGCCCAGGTGGCGGCGACGATCCGGTCGCCGATCACCCGGTGACTGACGGGAGTGAGCTCATCGACGCCGCGGATCGTGATGGTGCTCGTCCCCGCGCCGCTGATCTGTGCGCCCATCTCGTTGAGCAGGTCGCAGATGTCCACGATCTCGGGCTCGCGGGCCGCGTTCTTCAACACGGAGGTCCCCTTCGCCAGCACCGCTGCGGTCACGAAGGTCTCTGTCGCGCCCACGGAGGGGAAGCTCAGCTCGTAGTCGGCGCCCCGGAGCTCGGTGGCCTCGGCGACCAGGCGACCGTGATCCATCCTGGTGCGGGCGCCGAGACGGTTGAGCCCGTTCTGGTGCCAGTTGAGAGGTCGGCTCCCGATCGCGTCGCCTCCCGGCATCGCGATCACCGCCCGGTGGTGGCGACCGACGAGCGGGCCCAGGATGCAGACCGAGGCTCGGAGTCGCTGGGCTGCCTTGTCGTCCGCGATGTGCCCCGGTTCGGCGGGCGTGTCGATCACCACGGTGTCGCCGGAGATCTCGACGGTGCACCCGAGGTGCCTCAGCACATCGGCCATCGCCGGCACATCGGAGATCGAGGGACAGTTGGTCAGCGTCGTCCGACCCTCGGCCATCAGGGCGACCGCCATCAACTTGAGGACACTGTTCTTGGCCCCCGCGACGGAGATCTCTCCGGACAGTCGGGTGCCGCCTCTGACGAGGAAACTCTCCTCGCGGGACGTGGGATTACCGCTCACGCGTCCACCCTAGGCGAGACCCCCGGCCCGGCCGCGGCCCGCGGTGCCCCGCGGCCGCGTAGGTTGACTCCCATGGCTGTGCATCTGACCAAGATCTATACCCGCACCGGCGACGACGGATCGACCGGATTGTCCGACTTCTCCCGGGTGAGCAAGAACGACCCACGACTCGCGGCGTACGCGGACTGCGACGAGGCCAACGCCGCCATCGGCGTGGCCCTGACCGTCGGCGGACTCGACGAGCGCGTCGCCACCGTGCTCAGGACGGTGCAGAACGATCTCTTCGACGCGGGCGCGGACCTGTCGACCCCCATGGTGGAGAACCCCAAATACCCGCCGCTGCGGATCGAGCAGTCCTACATCGACCGGCTCGAGGCCTGGATCGACGAGTTCAACGCGGATCTGCCGGACCTCACGTCGTTCATCCTCCCGGGCGGGACCCCGGGGGGCGCGTACCTCCACGTCGCGCGCACCGTCACCCGCCGTGCGGAGCGGGCCGCGTGGGCTGCCGTCGAGGCGTTCCCCGAGACCACCTCGGTCCTGCCGGCCAAGTACCTCAACCGGCTCTCGGACCTGCTGTTCGTGCTGGGCCGGGTCGCGAACCCCGAGGGCGACGTCCTGTGGGTGCCGGGCGGCGAGCGCTGACGCGTCCCGCGCCCGCTCTACGCCGCGCGGCTCAGGGCAGGGCGCCCATGCGCCGTGCGGCGTTGACCGCCTCGAAGCGGGTGTGGGCGTCGAGCTTGCGCATCACCGATCGCAGGTAACTCTTGACGGTCTCGGCACCGATGCCCATGTCGGCGGCGGTCTCGATGTTCGTCTTGCCCTGGGCGACACACGCCAGCACGTCCAGCTCGCGGCGGGAGAGTCGCGCGGTGGGCATCTCGGGCGGCGGCGAGACCATCTCCGCGCAGATCCGTTCGAGCTCGGCGCGGACGTCGGGGTCCTCGGTGCGCGAAGCGAGCATCCGGAGGCGGGCGTGGGTCTCGCGCATCCGCTCGTTGGACAGCACGTCGTCCCAGCGGCCCTCACCGGAACCCGGACCGACCGGGGCCGCACCGCGCGCCGCCAGCGCGTCGTTGACGGCGATCTCCTGCTCGAGGGCGCGGGCGGTGGCGGCCATCTGGTTGAGGACCTTCTCGCCGAACCGCACAGAGGAGTGCACGCCGGCGTAGATGACGGCCCGCACGTCCTTGCCCACGACCACCGGAATCGCGGCCATGGACCGCAGGCCCTCGGACAGCACCGGCAGGTCGTACTCGTGGGTGATGACGCCCGCGCGCGGGTAGTCGGCCACCCCGACCGGCTTGCCGGTGGCCATGACCTTCCCGCCCACGCCGGCGCCGTAGTGGACCTTGAGGTCCTTCATCGCGGAGGTCCGCATACCGAGCGACTCGGACAGCACGAGCGTGTGTCCCTCGCCGACCACTCCCCCGATCGTCACGGGGATCCCCGTCGCCTCACGCAGGGCCGCGATGGCGCTGCGCACCGAGGCGAGGTCACGCTTGCGCCGCTGGGCATCGCCCGCGGCGCTCGAGCCGCGGCCCGTATTCTCCTCGTCCACGAGGTCTCCTCCCTCGTTCAGTGCAGCACCCCCACCGCGGGCGGTGGGGCCCCCTGCCGGTGCAACACTTCGCCGTCGTCAGCGCCACTATACGCACGTGGACGGGGGGACGCCCAACGCCAACATGAGACGACCGTCAGGTTGACGGGGGTAGTGCGCCAGGCGTTCCCACCCGGAGGATGCTCAGGGGGTGAATGCTGGATCGAATGCCTCGGGATCCTCGGGGTCGGCCAACATGGCCGCGGCCCCGGTGAGCGGCGCAGCGCGCTGTTCGTCGTAGATCCACTCCTCCACGTCGCTGGAGTCCGGGTCGCCGATCAGGTACGGGTGAAGGCCGAGTCCGGCGGCGGGGTCGACGTGTTCACCGGGGGTCAGAACGGCCTCGTCGAGGAAGCGCGCCACCTCGTCGTCGTCCATCCCCACGCCGATCACCACGAGCCCGTCGGGGCCGGATCCTCCGGCGCGCAACTCCAACCGGCGACCCACCAGTGCCACCTCGTAGCGGCGCGGACCGTCCGCGTCCGCCAGGGTCAGCGTGCCCTTCGCGCGGTAGGCGCCGGTCGGCGGCGCGGAGACCGCGGCGAGGAACCGGCGCGGGTGGAGGTGGCCGGCGGGCGCGACGGTGACGGCCGTGTAGCCGTCATGGAGGTGGGAGTGGTCGTCGTGCGCGTCGCCGCCCGACGCGTGTCCCCCGTCGT
>NZ_JAALDU010000548.1 GCF_014145015.1 Dietzia sp. E1
TGAGGTTCCCCCGGATCCGTAGAGGGATCAGCTATAAGGGGAAGCGATGCCAGAGAAGCGCCAAAAGTACGACCGGGAGTTCCGTGAGGGAGCGGTCCGGATCGTCGAGGAGACCGGGAAGCCGATCGCCCAGATCGCCCGAGACCTTGGGGTCAACGCGGGCACCTTGGGCAATTGGGTCAATCAGGCTAAGGAAGCTCGGGAGGGCACAGAAGGCCTGTCCAGGGGCGACATCGAGGAGCTCAAGCGGCTGCGAGCAGAGAACGCGGAGCTGAAGATGGAGCGTGATGTCCTCAAGCGATCCGTGGTCCTGTGGGTCAAGGAGGCGACGAAGTGAGCGTGGCACGTTTCATCGCCGACCAGAGGACCAACTACCGAGTGCCACACACTCTGGTGTGCGCCCTGCTGGGCGTGTCGCTGGCGTGGTTCTACAAGTGGCTCAAGCGGGCCACCGGGCCGGAGGCGGCCAGCGGCCTGCACACCGAGCGTGACCGCCGCCGCGAGGTCGTCGACCAGGCGGTCGCGAAGGCGTTCACCGCCGCAAAGGGCCGGCATGGATCCCCTCGCCTGTACTTCGACCTTCGTGACGAGGGCTGGCAGGTCAGCGAGAAGACCGTGGCCGACTCGATGCGCCGCCAGGGCCTCGTCGCACGCCGCATCAGACGCCGCAACGGTCTGACCAGGCAGGACAAGACGGCCCCGAAGTTCCCCGACCTGCTCAAGCGGGACTTCACCGCCGACAGGCCGAACGCCCGGTGGGTCGGCGACATGACCGAGATCCCCACCGTCGACGCCAACGGTCGGCCCGGTGAGAAGCTATATCTGGCCACTGTGATCGACCTCTACAGTCGTAGATTGCTTGGTGCTGCCACCGGTCTGCACCCGGACGCCGAACTCGCCTGCGCGGCGATCAACATGGCCGTGGCGACCCGCGGCGGTATCGAGGAGGTCCACCAGTCTGGGTGGCGTGAGGACCCGTCGAAACGAGCCATATTTCACACCGATCGGGGCAGCACCTATACCGCTCACGCGTTCACGAAACTATGCCAAGACCTCGGTATTCGCCAATCGATGGGGCGGGTCGGATCGTGCTTTGACAATGCTGCCGCCGAAGCATTTTTCAGCTCGCTGGAATGGGAAGTTTTGTCGCAACACACCTTCGAAAACACCCGCGCCGCCCGGGCCGCTGTGTTGGACTGGTGCTACGGGTTCTACAACCACGACCGACGACACAGCACGATCGGAATGGTGAGCCCGATCAGCTACGAGACCGCCGCGGCGACCGAACGGGAAGCCGCCTAGGAAAC
>NZ_JAALDU010000549.1 GCF_014145015.1 Dietzia sp. E1
ACGGTGCGCATGTGGCGGGCGAGCAGGGTGGCGGTGTCCTCGTCGAGGCGGCCGGTTTCCATGGCCTCGACCAGGGTGGGGAAGCGGGTGATCAGGGTGCGGGCCCGGGTGAGCAGGGTGCGGGCGCGGTTGTTGTGCACGCCGTAGGCGGCGACGATCTCGGCGCAGGCGATGTGGAAGGGGTCGATGACGGCGTGCTCGGGCCGCAGGTCGATCTCGGGGTCGTAGCCGGCGGCCAGGTCGCGCCGTTCCTGCTCGTCCTCGCACACGGTGTAGAGGTCGTAGCAGGCGCGCAGGCGGGCGGCGGCGGCGATGTTCTCGGCGTACAGGGCCTGCACGGCGGCGGCGCCGGCCGCGGCGATGGCGGGACAGTCGACGGAGCCGCCATCGGCGCGGCGATCTGCCCTGTGATCAGCGCCGTGATCGCCGCCCGGGTGCGGTTGTGGTGCTCGTGTCATCGGCCGTGCCCGCCCCCTTGGCGTGGGTGTGATCGCCGCCCGACCGGGCGATGATCGCTCGTGTGTTCGATCAAGTGAACACTAGCAACC
>NZ_JAALDU010000550.1 GCF_014145015.1 Dietzia sp. E1
GCTCGGGGTCGTAGCCGGCGGCCAGGTCGCGTCGTTCCTGCTCGTCCTCGCACGCGGTGTAGAGGTCGTAGCAGGCGCGCAGTCGGGCGGCGGCGGCGATGTTCTCTGTGTACAGGGCCTGCACGGCGGCGGCGCCGGCCGCGGCGATGGCGGGGCAGTTGACGGAGCCGTCCGGGTGCGGCTGTGGTGCTCGCGTCATCGGTGCCCGCCCCCTTCGTGCGTGGGTGTGATCGCCGCCCGACCGGGCGAGGATCGCTCGTGTGTTCGATCAAGTGAACACTAGCAACC
>NZ_JAALDU010000551.1 GCF_014145015.1 Dietzia sp. E1
GCTACGACACGATGGGGTCCCAACTCGTCTACTCGCAGGGAGGGCGAGGGGCACCGGGCGGCGAGACGCCGGCCGGACGGAGGGGGCGGAGGCGGCGGAGCGGCCACGAGAACGGGCCTCGTCCGCAGTGTGCGGTCGAGGCCCGTTCGTGGGGTGGTGGGGTCGCTTACAGCCCCATGTCCTTGGCGATGATGGTCTTCATGACCTCGTTGGTGCCGCCGTAGATCCGGTTCACGCGATTGTCGGAGTAGAGGCGCGCGATCGGGTACTCGTTGATGAAGCCGTAGCCACCGTGCAGCTGGAGGCACCGGTCGATGACCTCGGCCGCGACCTCGGTGCAGAACAACTTCGCCGAGGCGGCCTCGGCGGCGGTGAGCTCACCCGCGTCGAGTGCCTCGAGTGCCCGGTCGGCGACGGCCTGAGCTGCATCGACCTTGGCCTGGCAGGCCGCGAGCTCGAACTTGGTGTTCTGGAAGGCGGCGACGGGCTTGCCGAACACCTCACGCTGCTGGGTGTACTCCTTGGCGAAACGCACCGCGGCGGCGGCCTGTGCATAGGCGCCGAAGGCGATGCCCCAGCGTTCCGACGGCAGGTTCTGGCCGAGGTACGAGAAGCCCCGGTTCTCCTCGCCGAGGAGGTCCTCGACGGGAACCTTGACGTCGGTGAAGGACAGTTCGGCGGTGTCGGAGGTCTTGAGTCCGACCTTGTCGAGCTTCCGGCCCACGGAGTAGCCCTCGAGCGAGGTCTGCACCGCGAGCAGGGAGATGCCGAACCGGCGGTCGTCCTCCCGCGGCGGCGCGGTACGCGCGCAGACGATGACGCGATCGGCATGGACGCCGCCGGTGATGAAGGTCTTGGCCCCGTTGAGGATGTAGTGGGTGCCGTCCTCGGAGAGCTTGGCGGTGGTCTTCATGCCGGCGAGGTCCGAACCGGTGCCCGGCTCGGTCATGGCGATGGCCCACATCTCCTCGCCGGAGACGAACTTGGGGAAGTACCGCGACTTCTGCTCATCGGTCGCGAGCATCTTCAGGTAGGGCAGGCAGAGGGCGACGTGGACGTTGGAGCCCCCGAAGCTCACGCCTGCGCGGATGACCTCCTCGGATTGGATGGCCTCGAACTTGTGCGAGTCGAGGCCGGCACCGCCGTACTCCTCGTCCACGGTGATGCCGAACAGGCCGAGGTCGGCGAGCTTGTAGTAGAAGTCGCGCGGGACTATCCCGGCCTCGTACCACTCGTCGTAGTGGGGGACGACCTCGGACTCGATGAAGTCGCGGAGGGTCTTCCGGAAGGCCTCGTGGTCTTCGTTGAACACAGTGCGGCGCAAGAGGGTGCCTTTCCATCTGGAGCCCGCCCGGGTCGGCGGGCCGATCGTGCCGGAGGGGAGCGGGGGGTCGGGTAGTGGACCGTTACTGGTGAGTAGCTTACAAGAATCCGACTGCGCTCCGCGGGTTCCTCACCTCATCCGTTCCGGTTATCTCACTCATTGCCCGGAGTGAATTCCAGGCCGTTGTCGGCGACGATCCGGATCGGACCGCTGACGTCCGTCCCGTCGACTCGCCGGCCCTTCTGGGTCACTGCGACGACGCCCTTCTCGCGGAGCTCGAACGCGACCGACCGCGCCGTCTCCATGTGGTCGCGCCAGCGTTCCCCGCCGACGACCCGGGCTGCGTCCGAGGGGCAGATCGACCCGGTGCCGCGGGAACGTAGGAGGGTTCTGATCGTCGCCTCGAGTCGCTGCCGCGTGCCCTCGTCGGTCGGCTCCCACCACGGATCGCCGCGCTCACCGAGGGCGACCTTCGCGTCATGCACCATCACCCGCGCCGCATCTCCCCGGGCCTTGACCTCCCGCCGCCCGGTCATCAGTGCGCGAACCAACTCGGCGCGGAGCTTCTCGGGAATCGAGGGGTCGGTCGCGCGCCAACGCCTCCCGCCGACCACGATGTATCGGCCGTCGTCCGTGTGTTCCACGCCGTCGGCAGGGCCCTGCTGCTCGTCGCTCACCCTGTCGATCATGCCTGCGAGAGCCCGCGGTCGGCGGTGATCGCATCCGACGGCGGTCTGTCCGAGTCCGGTGTGATCGTCACGACGGGGCACTGAAACGTGTTCCACCCGATGAGACAGAAGACGAGGGACCTTCGTGACGGCGCAGGACAGTACTTTCGACGCGGAATTCGACGTGGTGGTCGTGGGATCGGGGGTGGCCGCGCTGTTCGGTGCCGCCGCCGCGGCCTCGCGCGGACTGTCCACCTGCCTGATCGAGAAGACCGACCGATTCGGCGGAACCTCCGCCTACTCCGGCGGGGCGGTGTGGCTGCCGGGAAACGCCGTCCTCGCCAGAGACGGTGTCGACGACTCCGTCGAGAAGGGGCGGACCTACTTCCGTGCGGTGGTGGGCGACCGAACCGACCGGGATCTGCAGGACGCTTTCCTCAACACGGGGCCGGCGGTCGTCACCTTCCTCCAGGAGGAACTGGGCATCCCCACGAGGTTCCAGGCGTTCCCCGACTACTTCGACGCGCCGGGGCGCCAGGAGCAGGGTCGGAGCATCTACCCGAAGCCGATCAAGGGCGAGGAGGTCGGGGATCGGGTGGCGGATGTGCGCCCGCCGGTTCCCGCCGACCAGTTCGGCGCGGCCGAGGACACCACCCGGCTGGAGGGAGGCCGCGCGTGGGTCGCCAGGCTCGTGCTCGCGCTCGACGCGATGGACTCCGCCGAGACGCGTCTGAACACCGCGGCCCGCGAGCTGGTGCGCGGCGAGGACGGACGCGTGATCGGGGTAGCCGTCGACGGTGACGGTGGCCGCCGGCTGCTCGGTGCCCGTCGGGGCGTGCTGGTCGCCGCGGGTGGGTTCGAGCGTTCCGGGGAGCTTCGTCACCGCTGGCAGCAAATGCCGACCGCCGAGTGGTCGTCCTCGCACCCGGACACCGGCTCCGGCGACGCGGTCCGCATGTTCGAGGACGTCGGGGCGCAGCTCGACCTGCTCGACCAGTCGTGGTGGTGCCCCGCCACCCTCTTCCCGAACGGCCACGCGGCGTTCACGCTGGGGTTCCGCTCCGGGTTCATCGTCGACGGCACGGGCCGTCGGTTCGCCAACGAGCTCCTTCCCTATGACCAGATGGGTCGCCGGATGCGCGCCCGGATGGCGGACGGGGCCGGTGACGAGTTCTGGCTGGTCTTCGACGACGCCGAGGCCGGGGGCTTCCCGGCGATCTGTATCCCGGCGCCGGAGCCCGACCAGCTGCGCGAAGCGGGACTG
>NZ_JAALDU010000552.1 GCF_014145015.1 Dietzia sp. E1
ACTACGACACGATGGGGTTCCAACTCGTCCGGTCGCGGAGAGGGGCGACGGAGACGCGCGGACCGAGGCTAGCCGCCGAGAAGCGCCCGGTAGTGCGCGGCCAGGCCGGGGTGGTAGTCGGGGCTGAAGCTGAGCGCCTCAGGATCCCGGCCCGCCTCGGCCTCGACCAACCGGTCCAGATAGAAATCCCACCCCGGACCGATGTCCGACGCCGACTCGGCGTCCGGAATGTCCTGTTCCAGGGAGACGATGACCTCGTCGTCGTCACCCTCGATCCTCACGGTGACCACCCACCCGTCCGGACCGAGTCTCAGGACGAGGAGCTCGGGCGCCTCGCACCGCAACACCTCGACGGTCTCGGACGGTGCGCCCTCCTCGGCCGACATGGTCATCTCGATGGTGCCGCTCGCCGGATCGCCCGACCACGTGCCGATCCACCGCGCCGTACGCGTGGGGTCGGTGACGGCCGCCCACGCCTGCTCGCGGGACAGCGGCAGGCGGCGCGGGAACACCACCGCACCCGTCGGGGAAAGGTATCCGGAGGCCGAGGGCGTGGTGGACATGGCGACTCCTCGCTGGTGGAGGGCGCGCGGCGGTCAGCGCAGCGCCGGCATCAGCGTATCGCGCATCGGGGCCACGAAACGGCCGAAATTGTCCCAGTTGTGCAGGCCGGTGGGCAGGTAGTCGATCCCCGCGTCGATGCCGAGCTCGTCGAGCCGCCGGTCCATCTCCACGGTGCACGCGTGGGTCGCCATCTCCAGGCCCGCGCCCTGGGTGAAGCGCAGGAGATCGCGGCCGTTGCGGTCCCACTCGGAGGCGTCGGGCATACCGGTGGCGGTGGCGAAGTACAGGGCCTTGCCCGCGAGCTTGTCGGCGTTGAGGAGGCCGTCGTTGGCGAGGTAGTCGGGGTCGGTGCGCGGGCCCCACATGTTGGCGATATTGCCTCCACGGGTCTCCGCGACGATCTTGGCGAGGATGAAGCCGAGGTCGTCGCGTGCGGTGTAGCAACCGGCGATAGCGCCCACGGCCTCGTACAGGTCGGGCCGTCGCTCGGCGATGGTGACCGCACTCGCCGCGCCCATCGACAGGCCGGCCATGCCGCGCTTGCCGGTGAAGGGTATGTCGCCCGCCTCGAGCAGCGGCGGCAGCTCCTCCGTGAGGAACGTCTGCCACTTGTTGCGGCTGAGAACCGGGTCGTCCCGCTGCCAGTCGGCGTGGAGAGACCCGTCGGCGCGGGCGGGCATGACGAGCGTGACGTGCTCGCCTGCGAAGACCCGGTCGACGCCGCCCGGCAGGAGCCACCCGCTCGGCGAGGGCGAGTCCACGCCGTCGAGCAGATAGAGCATGGGAGCGGGCGCGTCCGAGCCCGGTCGCCAGATCTCCACCGGCAGCACGCGGTTCATGGACTCGGAGGCGACCCACCAGCGTTCGAATCGGGGGTCGCCGCCGGCGACCAGCGGATCGCCGATCTCCACCCGCCGCACCTCGGAGACGGTGACGGGCTCGGACTCCATCCCGATGGGCGGGGTGGCCGACGTGTTCTGCGAGCCCGTGCCCAGCGGCGGGAGGGTGCCCGATCCCATGAGGGAGTCCGTGCCGGTGGAACCCGTGGAGCCGACGGTCGCCGAGCCGGCGGCCGCGCTCGAGGGATCGACACTGCCTCCGAGGGAGCCCATCACCGAGCCGATGTCCGGTGTCGAGCCTGCCGGCAACGACTGCGCGGCGGCGGGCGCGACCGCGCCCCCGACGAGGGCGGCGGCGAGGGCCGGGACCAGGAACGGGAGGGCGTGGGAACGGCGGATTTGGCGCACCGATCAACGATAGATCGCCGATCCGGCCCGCGGGGCGTTACTCCCTGGTATCGCGGGGCAACGTCGGCCCCGAGAGGTCCTCGGGACCCGGCTGATCGGTGGCCTCGTCGGGGTTGCGCGGGGCCTCGGGGTCCGCCTGCTCGGCCGCCCCGGCCGGCTCGGCCTGGCTGGACTGCCCGGCCGAGCCGGCCTGGCTGCCCGAGGCGCCGGCCTGCCCGCCACCGTCCGTCAGCTGGCGATCGGCGCCCGCATCGGATCCGGACGACAGGCCCATCGACGCGCGGATCTGCTCGAGCTTCGACTTGCCCTCCGACTCCCGGGTGAAGGCGGCGGCGTCGAGCTGGGCGGTGGACGGGGCGCCGGTGGCCTCGGCGAGCTCCTGCTTGCCGAGCGCGGTGGTGTAGCGGCCCTCGATCTTGGCGCGGATCTCGTCGAACGTCGGGGAGTTGCCGCCGCCGGCGCCCTGCAGTGAGGCCATGGACTCGGTGGAACGGTGCTGCATCTCGGCCTGGGTGGCCTGGAGCAGCAGCTGGTCCTCCTGCGCGAGCGTCTCGCGCAGTCGGTGCTCGGACTCCTTGACGGCCTGCTTCGCCTGCTCGGCGGCCTGCACCGCCTGGCCGTGGAGCTGGCGGGTGTTCTCCAGGTCCTGCTCCAGCGCGACGAGGCGGCCGGCGAGCTGCTCGGCCTGGGCGTCGAACTGCTGAGCCCGCGCGGTGTCGCCCTCGGCGCGCGCCTGCTCCGCGACCTGCAGGGTCTGACGGATCTGGCCCTGCACCTCGTCGAGCTGGCGCGCCTTGGTGCCCATGGCGATCTCGAGCTGCTTGGCGTTGCCGATCACCGCGGCGGCCTGGTCGGAGACCGACTTGTGCTGCTGGCGGGCGTTGTTCATGGCCTGGTGGACGAGCACCTTGGGGTCCGCGTTGTCGTCGACCGACTTGTCCAGCGAGGCCTTGAGGTAGTTCCAGCCCTTGGCGAAGGGATTCGGCATGGCGGCGTCCTTAGGTCTCTCGGCGTCGGTGCGGTGCGGTCTGGTGCGGTCTGGCGCGCTGCCGCGCGCTGCGGCGTGCTCCTACCTCTTGACGGTACCGATCAGCGCGGCCACCGGCAGGGCCGTCCGGGGAAGGTAGGGCTGACGCCACAGGCCGCCCGATGCTGCGCTGGACGACTCGTGCTGCCACTGCACGTCGACCTGCGGGCGACCCACGTGGAGGTCGTGGACCAGCAGCGCCGCGAGCAGGGCGGAGGAGGTGTCGGGCTCGAAGATCTCGATGCCGAAGGCGTAGGCGCCCTTGTAGGTGCTGGCGAGGATCTTGTTCTTGGTGACCGAGTAAGTGTCGGTGGCGGGCGCGACGTTGACGGAGACGGTGTGGCCGTCGGCAAATGCGGTGGTCGCGCGCCAGCGCTGGACGCGCTTGGCGAGGGTGTAGTTGGGGCCCTGCTGGGGGACGAGCGCGTCGTGGACGGCGGGGCCCTGACCCGCGGGGTAGTTGCGGCAGAACAGCTTGTGGCGGGTCAGCGCGCCCACGACCCGCTTGACGTCGGTGATCTTCCGGGACGCCAGCGCGGCCGAGGCGGCATCGCGGACGTCGGAGGGGACGACGAACGTGTCCATCGGGGTGGCGAGGTAGGCCAGCGCGGTGGCGGTGTTGTCGCCGAGGAGGTCGACGACGAGGTCGTCGGCCGCGGACGAGAGCTGAACGTGGGTCCCGCCATCCGCGTAGAAGTAGCTGCCCACGGTCAGCGGCGCGGGGGCGGCGGCCCGGGCCCACGCGGCCAGTTCGGGGAGCTGGGTGAGCAGGTCGATCCCGGGGCGGCCGTCGGCGTCGGTGGGGATGTGCAGGCGGCCGGCGAAGGTGGACGCCTCGGCGCGGAAGCGGTCCCACGCGGGGCTCGACGGGAGGTCGACGCCCAGGACGTCGGCGCCCCACTGCAGGAGTCGGCGGGCGGGTCCCATCTCGGAGCCCAGGCCCAGGACGAGCATCGCGCGGCCGGGGAGCGAGAGCCACTCGGGGTTGTCCTGGACGAGTTTCAGCGCGTCGGCGCAGCTGGGTTCGATGACGCCGGCTGCGACCCACCGGTCGAGGCGGGCGCGGAGGAGGTCGCCGGTCAGTTCCTCGCCGCGGAAGGGGATGGAGAGCTCGCGGACGGGGGTCGCCGTGCCCTGGATGGTCTCGGTTCCTGGCGTGGACGTGGGGGTGACGACGGCGAGGTAGTCCTTCATCGGGGTCTCCATCAGCTGGCCGTCCGCCTCGTGAACGCCGACCATCCGGGACTGCAGTGAGTCGAGCGCCGCTCGAGCGACGCCGTCCCAGGCCGCCGGGTCGGAGACCCCGACCCGCACGAGCTCGGTGAAGGGTTCGATGTAGCCCTTGCGCCAGTCCTTGATGCGGTGGACGCGCTCGGCCGCGGCCGGGTCGACGGTGGCGAGTGCGTCGGCGACGACCTCTTTGGCGAGTCGCCCGGTCGAGCGGTTCCCGGCGGAATCGGTGGGGAAGAGGACTCCGGTCGTGCTCGGTGCCATGACGCTCCTGATAGTCGGGGACAATGCGAGGTTAGCCTCAACTTTTGCTGTCGTGGGGCGCGCGGGGCGGTTCCAGGTGGCGGATCCGGTATTCAGGGGCGAAGTAGTGAGGAAATTCACTAAGCGAGTTGCACGGCAAGCAAATAAGCTGCACTTCACTTCCCAGGTAGATCATATGTCGAGGTAGACGGCCGAGAACCGTTGCGCGACTTCGCGGACGGCGCCTACCTGCGCCGCTGCCTCTGGCGTTACGTAGGCCCTCCAACTATTCCAACCAAGGGTTCCCTGTAACGCGACTTTGAAATGCCCCGATAGAGTGACGACACGATCCGAAGGTGGTGGCTAAGGCCACATGCCGGGCCGGGTGGCGTGGGGGAGTCTGAACCCGTCGCCGGGTTGTCAACGACTAAGGAAGGCAATTCCTATGAAGAACTCGAAGCGGATGATGGCCGTTATCGCGGCCTCCGGCCTCGTGCTCGGCGGCATGCCGGGTATCGCCAACGCCCAGACCGGCAGCGAGGGCCTCCTGGACCTCAACCTCGGCGTGAACGTCGGCGACTCTGTCGAGCTCGGCGTGGACCTGGGCCTCGGCTCGCTCGGCCTCGACGAGGCGGACCTCGTGGAGTTCCCGGATCTCGCCGGTTCGCTGGATGCGGCCACCGACGCCAGCGGATCCAGCGACCTGGACACGGGTTCCGAGAACCTTGACGACGACGTCATTGGCGATCTGATCGACGCCGGATCTGCAGAGGGCGGCTCGGGTTCAGCGTCTAACGACGATGGAAACACTGAGGACGGCAACTCCGGCTCCGCGAACGCCGGTTCCGGATCGGCCTCGAACGACGACGAGGACGCCGAAGAGGGCGACATCCCCACCGGCTCGCTCGGGAGCATCACCGACGGGCTCGGCTCGGCGGATGACGAGACCGAGGATGAGGACGAGGAGACCCCGGGTTCGCTCGAGGACCTGTTCGGAACCGGTAGCGCTTCCAGCTCTGACACCGGCTCCGGTTCGGCTGATGAGGGCAACGACGAAGACGACGAGATCCCCGGTGAGGACGGGGACGAGGACGAGACCAGCGGCGACGGCTCCGTCGAGCTCAACGCCGAAACGGTCCTCGCTGTCGGTTCGCTCGCTGCTGCCGGCATCGCCGCTGGCATCGCCGTGAGCGGTGGCGTGGACCTCCCGGCGCTTCCCGCGGTTGACGTCGGGATCGTCTGCGAGCTGCCGCAGGAGGGCATCGACTTCCTCAAGGGCAACGGCTCCATGCAGCCGGACGAGTGCCTCCCCGAGGAGCAGAACTGACGTTCTGCCCGCCTCGCCGGTAACCCGGTGAGCGGCTAGCACCACGCAGATCCCCCGCAGACCACACGGTCGGCGGGGGATCTCGCCTTTCAGCTGGCGCCTATCGTGGGAAACATGGCCACCCCCGACTTCGTCCTCGAACTCCGAAAGCACGTGGGCTCCGCCCCGCTGTGGCTGGCCGGAGCGACGGCGATCATCCGGGACCCTGACGCAGCCCGCGTGCTCCTGGTCCGGCGCAGCGACAACGGTTGGTGGACGCCCGTCACCGGCATCGTCGACCCCGGCGAACACCCCGCCGACGCCGCCGTCCGCGAGGCCCACGAAGAAGCCGCCGTGACCATCCGCGTCGACCGCGTCGCCTCCATCGGCGTCTCCCGCATGGTCACCTACGACAACGGCGACCGCGCCCAGTACATCGACCACACCTTCGCCTGCACCTACCTGGACGGCGACCCACACCCCGCCGACGGCGAGAACACCGACGTCCGCTGGTTCGACGTCGACGCCCTGCCCGAGATGCGACCCCACATGCACGCCCGGATCGAGGCCGGACTCGCAGACGAGGAGCGCGCCCGGATCGCCACCACCGAGGAGTCCGCCATCGGATGAGCCCCGGGCAGGACGGGGTGAATCCCGTCACCTCCGGATGGTTCGCTACACCCCCAGGGGCATAGAATCGGGTCATGTCCGCCCGCCTTCGCGCCGAGATCCCACCCGCGGTCACCGCGGCCGTGGGCATCGTCGTGGCGCTGGTCAGCGGCGTATTCGGCATCAGTGCCCACGGACTGGCTGCCGGCGCGGCCGCGGCCGCACCCAGCTCCGGGGAGATCCTCGCCGTCGCAGCCGCCAGCGCGGGCATCGGAGCGGTCACCGCCGCCCGCGCCCGCCACCG
>NZ_JAALDU010000553.1 GCF_014145015.1 Dietzia sp. E1
GGCGCCTACGCCAGCTTCGACTGGCTCTGCGAGGAACTACTCTCCGGCGGCGACGCGACGATCCGATTCGAACTGCTCGACCCGCAACCGGGCACCGAGGACACCCCCGAGGCCGCGCTGAAGTACCGCATCAGCCCCGCGTTGGCCGAACGCATCCGCCTGCGCGACGGCACCTGCCGCCACCCCGGCTGCACTGTCGATGCCCACGACTGTGAGATCGACCATGTCATCGCGTTCGACCACCAACGCCCCGAGCTGGGCGGGCCCACCGCCGAATGGAACCTGGTGTGCCTGTGCCGAAAACACCACCGGGAGAAAACCTTCGGCCACTGCGCCTACCGACCCGGACCACTCGGCGAGCTGACCATCATCACCGAAACCGGACACGAACACCACACCCGACCCCACGGCCCCCTGGCCCAGGCCCGCGACCACATCCTCGACCACCGCTGGCACCAACACCTCGACCGACTCATCGCCGCCGACGGCCACCTCACCAACCCACCCGGCGCCGACCGCACCCTGCGCGCCACGACACCCAGCGGCGGGACGGACACACCGACGCCACCTCGCCGACCCGAGTGCGGTGACGGCGAGTGCGGTGACGCCGAGTGCGGGGGCAGCAGACGAGACGGGCCCCGCCCCGCCTGATCGGCGGAGCGGGGCCCGGAAGCGCGAGACGACCGACGGAACAGTCGGGTGCACCGCCTAGCTGCAGGCGGCGATCACCAACTCCTTCACGCGAGCCGGATCCGCCTGACCGCGGGTGGCCTTCATGACCGCACCGACGATCGCGCCGGCGGCCTGCACCTTGCCGGAGCGGATCTTGTCCGCGATGTCCGGCTGAGCGGCGAGCGCATCGTCGACGGCCTTCTGGAGCGCCGAGTCGTCGCGGACCACCTCGAGGCCCTTGTCCGCCACGATCTGATCGGGCTCACCCTCACCGTCCAGGACCGCGTCGACGACCTGTCGGCCCAGCTTGTTGGTGAGCTTGCCCTCGGCGACCAGCTCGATGACCCGCGCCAACTGCGAGGGCGTGATGGCGAGAGCGTCCAGGTCGACACCCCGCTTGTTGGCCTGCTGCGTCAGGTAGGACACCCACCACGACCGGGCCTCGGCGGGCGGCGCGCCCGCATCGACGGTCGCGAGGATGAGGTCGAGGGCACCGGCATTGACGAGATCGCGCATCTCCTCGTCCGACACGCCCCAGTCCGCCTGCACGCGTGCCCGACGCACCCACGGCAGCTCCGGCAGCGTCGCGCGGATCGACTCGATGAGCTCCTCCGTCGGCTCGACGGGCGCCAGGTCCGGCTCGGGGAAGTAGCGGTAGTCCTCGGCCGACTCCTTCGGGCGACCGGCGGTCGTCGTGCCGTCCGACTCGTGGAAGTGCCGCGTCTCCAGGACGACCTCGCCGCCCGACGTCAGCACGTCCGCCTGGCGGCACATCTCGTGGCGCACCGCGATCTCGACGCTGCGCAGGGAGTTGACGTTCTTGGTCTCGGTGCGGGTGCCGAACTCGGTGGCGCCCTTGGGCATGAGGGAGACGTTCGCGTCGCAGCGCATCGAGCCCTGATCCATCCGGACGTCGGACACGTCGAGGCTCTTGAGAAGGTCACGCAGCGCCGACACGTAGGCGCGGGCAATCTCGGGGGCCCGCTCCCCCGCCCCGACGATCGGCTTGGAGACGATCTCGATGAGCGGCACGCCGGCACGGTTGAAGTCCAGCAGCGAGTGCGTGGCGCCGTGGATGCGGCCGGTCGCCGAGCCCACGTGCGTGGACTTCCCGGTGTCCTCCTCCATGTGGGCGCGCTCGATGTCCACGCGCCAGGTGGAGCCGTCCTCGAGCTGGACGTCGAGGTAGCCGTCGTGTGCGATCGGCTCGTCGTACTGGGAGATCTGGTAGTTCTTCGGCTGATCCGGGTAGAAGTAGTTCTTCCGCGCGAACCGGCTGTACGGAGCGATCGAGCAGTTCAGCGCGAGACCGATCTTGATGGCCCACTCCACCGCCTGCCGGTTGGCGACCGGCAACGCGCCCGGCAGGCCGATGCACACCGGACACACCTGCGTGTTGGGCTCGGCCCCGAACGCGGTCGGACACCCGCAGAACATCTTGGTGTTGGTGTGCAGCTCGACGTGCACCTCCATACCCATGACGGGATCGAAACGTGACACGACCTCGGTGAACTCCATGCCGAACAATCTAGCCGAAGAGGCAGGCGGCCTCGCGGTAGCGGTCCTCCGGAACGGTCTTGAGCACCGAGACGGCCTCCTCGACCGGCACCATCGCGATCGACTCCCCGCGCAACGCCACGATCTGACCGAAATCCCCGCGGTGCACGGCGTGCGCCGCGTGCACCCCGAACCGGGTGGCCAGATTGCGGTCGTAGGCGGTCGGCGTGCCGCCCCGCTGGATGTGGCCCAGCACCGTGGTGCGGACGTCGCGGTTCATGCGCTCACGGATCGCCGTCGCCATCTGCTCCGCGACCCCGGTGAAGACCTCGTGCCCGAACTGGTCGGTGCCACCCTCGCGCAGGGTCATCCCGGAACCCTCGACGGGTGTCGCGCCCTCGGCGACCACGCAGATGCCGTAGGCCTCGCCCATCTGGAAGCGACGCTTCATCACCTTGCACACGTAGTCGATGTCGAACGGGACCTCGGGGATCACGATCATGTGCGCCCCCGAGGCGAGCCCGGCGTGCAGGGCGATCCAACCGGCGTGACGGCCCATCACCTCCACCAGCATCACCCGCTCGTGGGACTCCGCGGTCGTGTGCAGACGGTCGATGGCGTCCGAGGCGATCGACACGGCGGTGTCGAAGCCGAAGGTGTAGTCGGTGCCGCCGACGTCGTTGTCGATGGTCTTGGGCACGCCCACCACCGGGATGCCGTTCTCGGTGAGCCACCGGGCGGCCTTGAGCGTCCCGTCGCCGCCGATCGCCACCAGGGCGTCCAGGGCGTGCCGCTCGAGCGTCCGACGGATCTCCGGGAGGCTGGCCGTCAGGACGTCCGGGTTGAGTCGGCCGGTCCCGAGGATCGTGCCACCGCGGAGCAGGATGCGGTCGATGCCCTCGTCGTCGAACAGTGGGACCGCACGGTCCTCCACCAGGCCGGACCACCCGTCCTGGAAACCCAGGACCGGCGAGTCGTACTCGGAGTTGGCGGTGCGGACCAGGGCGCGGATCACCGCGTTGAGGCCCGGGCAGTCGCCGCCGGCGGTGAGGACACCTATACGCACGTCGAGCTCCTCTCGGTTCCCCCGCAGTCTAGGGGCGCACGGCCGCCCGCCGCGCGGGTCACCTCGCCGCCCGTCCGGGTACCGGCGAACCGCGGGTCACCTCGCCGGGCTGGTCGACGGCTCCGTGAGCGACCGATCGCCCGTCTTGAACGCCATCGTGGCGAGGCCGCCCAGCAGGACGACCACCGCGGGGAGGAACATCGAGTCGGCGACGGCCTGTCCGATGTCCCCGTGCGCGACCTGGCGGGCCTGCATGAGCGCGCCGATCGCGGCGGACCCCAGCACGGCGCCGACCTGGCGCGTGGTGTTGTACACGCCCGACCCGGCGCCCGCGGAGGCCAGCTCGAGGCGGCGCATCGCGGTGGAGGACGTCGGCGCCCACACACACCCGTTGGCCACCCCCATGAGGGCGATGGGGCCGAGCAGGACGAGCACCGGCGTCTGTGAGTCCATCACCAGCGCCAGCCAGAACAGCGAGATCGCGAAGGAGAAGTACCCGATGCCCGTGAAGATCCGCGGGTCGAGGCGATCGGCCCACCGGCCCACGACAGGCGCGAGGACACCGGCGATCAGGGCCATCGGCAGCAGCATGAGCCCGGCCCGCGTCGGGGTCAGCTCCTTGACACCCTGCAGGTAGAACATGAGCGGCACCATGGTGCCGGCGGTGACGAACCCGATCGTCGACACGCCGAACGTGCCGATCGAGAAGTTGCGGTCGCGGAACAACCGTAGAGGCACCAGTGGCTCGGTGCGCACGCGCGACTGCCACCACACGAACAGCGCGAGCCCCACGACCCCGGCCACGATCAGCGCCGCGGTCGTTCCGCCCCAGCCGTGCGACTCGCCCTGCTGGATGCCGAACACCAGCAGGAACATGCCGATCGCCGACAGCACGATCCCGGGCACGTCGTAGGACCGCGTGCGGGTCTCCAGTACCGGCACCCACAGCCACACCAGCACCACGGCGAGCACGCCGAACGGGATGTTGACGAAGAAGATCCACCGCCAGTCGAAGACGTCGATCAGCACGCCGCCGAACACCGGGCCGACCACCGAGGCGATACCCGCCACCGCGCCCCACGTGCCCATGGCCGCGCCGCGGCGCTCGGGCGCGAAGACGCGCGTGATGACGCTCAGCGACTGTGGGGTGAGCAGCGCGGCACCGACGCCCTGGAACACCCGGGCGACGATGAGCATCTCGACGTTCGGGGCCAGGCCACACCACAGTGAGGCCCCGGTGAACACCACCAGGCCGGCGATCGCCACCGTGCGCGGCCCGATCTGGTCCCCGAGCCGCCCGGTGAACAGCAGCGGCACGACGTACGCCAACAGGTAGGCGCTGGTCACCCAGATCACCTGGTTGGTGCTGGCGCCGAGCTGGGTGACGAACGCGTCGGTGGCCACGGCGACGATCGTCTGGTCCACCAGGATCATGAAGAACCCGATGACCAGGGCCGCGAGGGCCTTCCAGGCGTCCCGCTCGGGGACCGTGGTCACGCGATCGCGCCTCTCGCGGCCTCGTAAGCGGCGCCCACCCGGTAGAGGCGGTCGTCGGCGAGCGCCGGCGCCATGATCTGCAGGCCCGCGGGCAGGCCGTCGACCAGGCCGGACGGCACGGACATACCGCAGTGCCCGGCGAGGTTGAGCGGCAGCGTGCACAGGTCGAACTGGTACATCGCGACCGGGTCCTCGACCTTGTCCCCCAGCGGGAACGCGGTCGTCGGCGTGGTGGGCGAGACGAGGACGTCGACCTTCTCGTAGGCGGCGTCGAAGTCGCGCGCGATGAGCGTGCGCACCTTCTGCGCCTGGCCGTAGAAGGCGTCGTAGTAGCCGGCGGACAGCGCATAGGTGCCCAGCATGATGCGGCGCTTGACCTCCGGCCCGAAGCCGGCCTCGCGGCTCGCGGCCATGACCTGGTCGGCGGAGCCCTCGCCGGTCCGCAGGCCGTAGCGCATCGCGTCGAAGCGCGCGAGGTTGCTGGAGACCTCGGACGGGAGGATGAGGTAGTAGGCGGGCAGGGCGTAGCGGAAGTTGGGGCACGAGACCTCGACGATCTCGGCGCCCAGCTCGCGCAGGGTGTCGACCGCGGCGCGGAACGACGCCTCGACGCCGGGCTGGTAGCCCTCCCCCGAGAACTCCGAGACCACGCCGACGCGCAAGCCGGTCAGGTCGCCCTTCGCGCCCTCGCGCGCGGCCGCGACGACGTCCGGGATCGCCACGTCGAGGCTGGTCGAGTCGCGCGGGTCGTGCCCGGCGATCACCTGGTGCAGCAGCGCGGTGTCCTCGACGGTGCGGCCGCACGGCCCACCCTGGTCGAGCGAGGAGGCGCAGGCCACGAGGCCGTAGCGCGAGACGGTGCCGTACGTGGGCTTCACGCCGACCGTCGCGGTGAGCGCGGCGGGCTGGCGGATCGATCCGCCGGTGTCCGTGCCGATGGCGAGCGGGGCCTGGTGGGACGCGAGCGCCGCGGCCGAACCGCCGCCCGACCCGCCCGGCGTCCGGCTGGGATCCCAGGGGTTGCGGGTGGGCCCGTACGCGGAGTTCTCGGTGGAGGACCCCATGGCGAACTCGTCCATGTTGGTCTTGCCGAGGATCGGGATACCCGCCTCCCGCAGCCGGCCCGTCACTGTCGCGTCGTACGGCGAACGGTAGCCCTCGAGCATGCGCGAGCCGCACGTGGTGGGCGCGTCGGTGGTGGTGAAGACGTCCTTGAGGGCGATGGGCACGCCGGCCAGCGGGCCGAGCGCCTCACCGGCGGCCAGGCGGGAGTCGACGTCCCGGGCCGCCGCGAGGGCCTCGTCGGCGCCCACGTGCAGGAAGGCGTTGATCTCGCCGTCGACCTCGTCGATCCGGTCCAGGTGCGCACGGGTGACCTCCTCCGAGGACACCTCCCGCGCGGCGATCCGGCCCGCCAGCTCGGCGGCGGTGGCGGTGGTGAGCTCGGTCATGCGTCCTCTCCCAGGATCTGCGGGACCTCGAAGCGCTGCTCGTCGGAGGCCGGGGCCTGGTCGAGCGCCTGTTCCGGGGTCAGACCCGGGGCGACCACGTCGTCCCGGTACACGTTGGTGATCGCGGTGGGGTGGCTCATCGCCGGGACGTCGTCCGCGGCGACCTCGGAGACGGCCTGCACGTGGTCGAGGATGTCGGTGAGCTGCTGTGCGAACGAATCCAGCTCGGCGTCGCTCAGTTCCAGGCGCGAGAGCCTGGCCAGATGAGCGACGTCCCCGCGTGAGATCGAGGTCACGTGCCTGCCCCTTTCCGTGGCGTGGTCGGTACCGGCCCAGCCTAGTCAGGCCGCGGGGGTGCGGCACAATGGGCGTCATGTCTTATCTCCTCCGCGTCATGTTGCCCGACCGACCGGGCAGCCTCGGCTCCCTCGCGGTGGCCCTGGGAACCGTTGACGCGGACATCGTCAGCCTCGACGTCGTGGACCGTTTCGACGGCGTCGCGGTCGACGACATCGTCGTGGACGTCCCCCACGGCACCTTCCCCGACACCCTCATCACGGCGGCCGAGCGGCTCGACGGCGTGGTCGTGGACTCCCTGCGCCCGTTCGGCGGGATCCTCGACGCCCATCGCGAGCTCGAGCTGATCGACGCGGTCGCCGGGGCGGGCGCCGGGGCCCCGCAGATGCTCGCCGACGAGATCCCCGCCGCGCTGCGCGTCGGCTGGGCCCTGGTGCTGGAGGTGACCGGGGAGGCGACGTGTCGACTGGTGGCGCGCGGGGAATCGGCGCCGATGTGGGAGGGGGGCGAGGTCCCCGTCGTGTGCGGCCTGGCTCGCGTCACCGCACTGGATGACGACGACGAGGTCCCGGCCGAATGGACGGCGATGGACACCGCGTTGGCGGCGGCGCCTCTGAACGCCGGCCACGTCCTGGTGGTCGGTCGGCCCGGCGGCCCCTCGTTCCGGCCGTCGGAGATCGCCCGTCTCGGCTACCTCACGGGGATTCTGCGCTCGCTGCACGCCGGCTGAAGCGCACCGTCACCGGTCGGCGTCGGCCACGTCCGGTTCCGCGGCCCCGGCCGGGGCGGGCCCGTTCTCCATGAGCTCGACGAACCCCGCCTCGTCCAGGATGGTCAGGCCCAACTCCTCGGCCTTCGCCGCCTTCGAGCCGGGATTGTCACCCACCACTACGTAGTCGGTCTTCTTGGACACCGAACCCGAGGCCTTGCCACCGCGGGCGATGATCGCCTCCTTGATGCCGTCGCGGGTGAAGCCCTCGAGGGAGCCGGTGGCGACGATCGTCAGCCCCTCGAGCGTGCGCGGGATCGACTCGTCCCGCTCATCGGCCATCGAGACGCCGGCCGCCGTCCACCGGTCGACGATCTCGCGATGCCAGTCGACGCCGAACCACTCGACCACCGACGCGGCGATCGTCTGGCCCACGCCGTCGGTCTCGGCCAGGTCCTCCTCGGACGCGGCGCGGATGGCCTCCATCGTCCCGAACCTGGTGGCGAGGGCCCGCGCGGCCGTGGGACCGACATGCCGGATCGACAGGGCGACCAGGACCCGCCAGAGCGGCCGGTCCTTCGCGGTGGCGAGGTTGGCCAGCAGCTTGCGTCCGTTCTCGGTGAGCACGGTCCGCTCGGGCTCGGCCCCCTCCTCGATCTGTTTCTTCGTCGCCTTGTCGATACGGGTGTAGAGGTGCGTGCGGAGGAGGTCGGCCTCGGTGAGATCGAAGAGCCCGGCCTCGTTCTCGAGCACCCCGCTGGCCAGGAGGTCGGACGCGCCCTCGTAGCCGAGTGCCTCGATGTCCAGCGCGTTGCGGGAGGCGAGGTAGAACAGCCGCTCGCGCAGCTGGGCGGGGCACGACCGCTGATTGGGGCAGCGCCAGTCGGCGTCGCCCTCGCGGGCGGGGGCGAGGACGGTGTCGCACTCGGGGCAGCGCTCGGGGAAGACGAACTCCCGCTCCGTCCCGTCGCGCCGCTCGACCACGGGACCGAGGACCTCGGGGATCACGTCGCCCGCCTTGCGGATCACCACGGTGTCGCCGATGAGCACACCCTTGCGGATCACCTCGGTCTGGTTGTGCAGCGTCGCGAGCGAGACCGTCGACCCCGCGACGAGGACCGGCTCCATGTAGGCGAACGGGGTCACGCGCCCGGTCCGGCCCACCGAGACCCGGATGTCGAGCAGCTCGGTCATGACCTCCTCGGGCGGGTACTTGTAGGCGATCGCCCACCGCGGCGCCCGGGAGGTCTGGCCGAGGCGACGCTGGACGGTGCGGTCGTCGATCTTCACGACGAGTCCGTCGATCTCGTGCTCGGGGTCGCTGCGGTGCTCACCCCAGTACCGCATCCGCTCGACCACCTCCTCGACGCCGGTGGCGGGCGCGGTGTGCGGGGAGACCGGCAGGCCCCAGTCCGCCAGGGCGAGGTAGACGTCGTGGAGGCTGTCGAACGTCGCACCCTCGACCGCCCCGAGCCCGTGGCAGTACATGCCGAGGCGGCGCTGAGCGGTGATGGCGGGGTTCTTCTGCCGCAGCGACCCGGCGGCGCTGTTGCGGGGGTTGGCGAACGGCGCCTTGCCCTCGGCCACCAGACGGGCGTTGAGCTCGGCGAAGTCCTCGAGGCGGAAGAAGACCTCACCGCGGACCTCCAGCAGCGAGGGCACCGGACGGTCCGGCGTCGGGGTGAGGGTCACCGGGATGTCCTCGATCGTGCGGGCGTTGAGGGTGACGTCCTCACCGGTCCTCCCGTCGCCACGGGTGGCCGCGCTGACCAGCTTCCCGTCGCGGTAGACCAGATCCAGGGCCACGCCGTCGATCTTCACCTCGCACAGGAACGGCAGCCGGTCCTCGGGCACGCCCGCCTGCTCGACCGCGGAGGCGACCCAGTCGCGCAACTCCTCCTCGGAGAAGACGTTGTCGAGACTGGTCATCCGCTCCAGGTGCTCGACCGGGGCGAAGTCGGTGGAGAACCCGCCGCCGACGAGCTGCGTGGGCGAGTCGGCGGTACGCAGCGCCGGGTACTTCTCCTCGAGCGCCTGCAGTTGACCGTACAGACGGTCGAACTCGGCGTCGGAGACGATCGGCGCGTCCTTGACGTAGTAGCGGAACTGGTGGTCGCGGACGGTCTCCGCGAGTTCGGTCCACTCCTGCCGGATCTCCGGTGGGATGTCCCCGGTGCCGACGGGCTCGGTGCTGTCGCTCGCTTGGCTCACAGTGACAGGTTATGTCGCACGCGGCCACGACGCCTCCGCGGTGTCGGAGCGCTGGCCTACGGTGAGCCCATGAACAACGACATCACGCTCCCCGTCACCATCGACCGGAACCGCCTGCTGGCCTTCGACCTCGAGACGACCGGTCCCGACCCGCGAACGGCCCACGTCGTGACCTCGGCCCTCATCGAGATCGACGGGCCGCACAAGAGGGAACGGAACTGGTTGGCCGATCCCGGCATCGAGATCCCCGAGGGGGCGACCGCGGTGCACGGCATCACTACCGCGCACGCGAGGGAGCACGGCCGGCCCCACGCGGAGGTCATCGCGGAGACGGTGGAGGCCATCCTGCAGGGGTGGCGCGACGGCCGCACGCTCGTGGTGTTCAACGCGTGCTACGACCTGACGATCCTGCGCCGATGGCACCCGACGTTCGAGGTGGCCGGGCCGGTGATCGATCCCTATGTCGTCGACCGGGCCGTCGACCCCTTCCGCAAGGGCAAGCGCACGTTGGAGGCACTGTGCGGTCAGCACGGGGTGCGCCTCGACGCCGCGCACGAGGCGGCCGCGGACGCGCTCGCGGCCGCACGCCTGGCGTGGAAGATGCTGGGGACGCAGCAGGAGTTGTCCGGCTGTGACTGGCGCGAGTCCAACGCGCGGCAGGCCCGGTGGCACGAGGCCCGCCAGCGGGACTTCGCCGCCTACCTCGAGCGCTGCGGGAAGGACGCGTCCGACGTCAACACCCTGTGGCCGATGGCGACGGTGTAGCCCCGGCCGGTCACTCGGCCATACGGGGCGCGGTCTCCGCGACGAGTCTCGCTCCGCGGAGCGCGGCGTCGGCCCCGGGGGCGGAGGCGATCTCGTCTGCCGTCGGCGTGAGGACGATCGAGGGCAGGCCCGAGTGGGGCGGCGCCCCGAGCCGGTCGAGGAGCGCCAACAACTCCGCCGCGGGCCGTTCGGCCTCGGGTGCGGTCAGCGGCGGCCC
>NZ_JAALDU010000554.1 GCF_014145015.1 Dietzia sp. E1
CCCGGTCCCGCTCGCTCTGCCGTGACACTGATTTGGTCGTAGCCATCGCGGCGATGCGGGCGAAATCGCGCGATGGCTACTACCAATTCCGCGATGATGACGACCGAACAAGGTTGGGCGGGGCATCGACCGGACCAGCGCCCCGGCCGACCGCGACAAGCGAGGAGACCATATGAGCGTCCACGACGTCATCACCGCCTACTACGAGGCCTACAACAGCGAGGACCCGCACCAGCTGGCGGCCGTGCTACACGAGGACGTGGTCCTGCACTCTGCCGCCGGGACGCAGCACGGGCTGTCCGCCTACCTCGACACCTACCGCGCGATGACCAGCACATTCGTCGACCGCATGACGCCCGAAGAGATCGAGGTCGACGGCGACACGGCCACCGTCACCATCGTGAACACCCTCACCGCGCGTGCTGACGTGAAGGACTTCATGGGAATGTCGCTCGACGAGGGGCAGGCCATGACGTTGAACCTGAAGGGCCGGTACACCGTGGACGGCGACCGGATCCGGGAGATCAACCTCGAATTGCTCTAGCGGGAGTCGGCCGGGCGCTCCACGACGGGCCAGGCGGTCCGCGACTGACACGACGCGAGACTTTGGTGTAGTTACTGCGATGAACCGGCCGGATTCTCGCAGTAGCTACACCGAAGTTCGCCTAGGAGTTCGCGGCGGACGCGCTGACCCAGTCCGCGGCGGCCGCGGCGTCGTCCACCACCTGCACACCCGGCGCGGGGCCGGGCCGGCGCACCACCACGACCGGTACGCCGAGCTCGTCGGCCACAGCCATCTTCGACCACGTGTGGTCGCCTCCCGAATCCTTGGTGACCAGCACGTCCACGCCGTGCTCGGCGAAGAGCTCGCGCTCGACGTCGACCGAGTACGGGCCTCGGCTCAGCAGCAGCCGCCACGGCTCGGGCAGCGCCACCTCGGGCGGGTCCACCACCCTGACCAGCGCCTGATGCTCGGCGAGGGGGCCCACGAACCTGCCCAGCGACTGCCGGCCGATCGTGAGAAACGGCCGGCGGCCCAGTCGGGAGGTAATAGCCGCGGCCTCGTCGTGATCGTCGACCCAGTGCCAGCGGTCGGCCCCCGGAGCGGCAGCCCAACCCGGGCGCTCGAGGCGCAGCAGCGGGACCCGCGCGGCCGCACACGCAGCGGCGGCATTGGCCGAGATGCCCGCGGCAAACGGGTGGGTGGCGTCGACGACCGCGGTCACGCCGGCCTCGCACAGAAAGCGCTGAAGTCCGTCGGCCCCGCCAAACCCACCGATCCGCACCTCGCCCACCGGCAGTCGCGGCCGCGCCACCCGCCCCGCGAGCGACGACAACGCCGGCACCCCGCGCTCGACCAACAGGGCGGCGAGCTCGCGGGCCTCGGCC
>NZ_JAALDU010000555.1 GCF_014145015.1 Dietzia sp. E1
TGGCGGCGCTGCTGCCGGATGAGGCCGAGAAGGTCGACGGCGAGAACGTCATCACCGTTGCCCCGGCCGAGCTGCAGGTCGGGGACGTGGTGATCGTCCGCCCCGGGGCGTCGGTACCCGCCGACGGCAAGATCATCGACGGCTCGGCCAGCATGGACGAATCTATGGTCACCGGCGAATCCCAGGCGGTCCGCCGCGATACCGGCGACCACGTCGTCGCCGGCACGGTGGCCACCGACTCGGGCCTGCGCGTCGAGGTTACCGCCATCGGTCAGGACACAGCGCTGGCTGGGATTCAGAAACTGGTCACCGACGCCCAGGCCTCGTCCTCTCGCGCTCAGCGCCTCGCCGATGCCGCCGCCGGGTGGCTGTTCTGGTTCGCCCTCGCCTCGGCCGTGATCACCGCCGTCGTCTGGAGCGTGCTCGGCCTGCCGGATGCGGCGGTGGTGCGCACGGTCACCGTGCTGGTCATCGCCTGCCCCCACGCACTCGGCCTGGCGATCCCGCTGGTGGTGTCGATCGCCACCGAACGCGCCGCCCGCGGCGGCGTCCTGATCAAGGACCGAATCGCGCTCGAGTCGATGCGCACCGTCGACGCCGTCCTGTTCGACAAGACCGGCACCCTGACCAAGGGCGAACCCACCATCACCGGAATCAAAGCGATAGACGGGCACACCGAGAACGAGGTGCTCGCCCTGGCCGCCGCGGCGGAGAGCGACAGTGAACACCCACTCGCCAGAGCCGTCGTCGGGGCCGCCCGGGCCCGGGACCTCACCATGTCGACGGCGACCGACTTCTCCTCCTCCCCGGCCGTGGGCGTGAGGGCCACGGTGGGCGGCACCGTGGTCGAGGTCGGCGGCCCCTACCTGCTCGATCAGCACGGACGCGACGAACTGCCCGTCGCCGACCAGTGGCGCGACGAGGGCGCGATCATCCTGCACGTCCTCGCCGACGGCCGGGTGATCGGCGCACTGCGGCTGGCCGACGAGATCCGGCCCGAATCCCGCGCGGCCGTCGACGCCCTGCACGATGCTGGAGCTCTCGTCGTCATGATCACCGGCGACGCGAAAGCCGTGGCCGACACCGTCGCCGCCGACCTCGGCATCGACCGCGTCTTCGCCGGGGTCCGGCCCGAAGACAAGGCCGCCAAGGTCGCCGAACTCCAGTCCGAAGGCAAGAAGGTCGCCATGGTCGGCGACGGCGTCAACGACGCCCCCGCCCTGGCCCAAGCCGACGTGGGCATCGCCATCGGCGCCGGAACCGATGTCGCGATCGGCTCCGCCGGGGTCATCCTGGCCTCATCCGACCCCAGAGCGGTGCTGTCGGTCATCGAACTGTCCCGGGCCAGCTACCGCAAGATGAAACAGAACCTGTGGTGGGCGGCCGGCTACAACCTCGCCGCCGTGCCCCTGGCCGCAGGTGTCCTCACCCCGATCGGGTTCGTACTGCCCATGAGCGTCGGCGCCATCCTCATGTCCGCCTCCACCGTCGTC
>NZ_JAALDU010000556.1 GCF_014145015.1 Dietzia sp. E1
CGCCCTCAACGCCCAACTCCTACGACGCCTCGACCTGCGCCCGGAAAACCTCACCACAACCACGAAGCGAGAGCGCTGACCCCGGGCCGGGCTCCGGCGTCGATGTCGGCCTGCACACCACAGCCCACCTCCGGACCGTCTCCTTGCCCAGCCCCAGACGTCGGCCCACCTGGTCACAGCAGGCCGTCAACGACGAGTACTCACCCCGATGCTCGGACACCATCCGCAGCGCCCGCTCTTTGACCGCGGGATCGATCTTCTTCGGCATACAACCATCCTCCTCGACTCAAAAGGAGGCGGCGGGAAACCTGGGGCGGTTCATTCTGTCGTCACGAAGCGCTTCCCCGGGATTCCCTCTAGGTCCCCTTGAGGTTCATCACCTGCCGCAGGGTGTACACGATCTCGACGAGGTCGTCGGCATCCTCCATCACCCGGTCGATGTCCTTGTAGGCGGCGGGGATCTCGTCTACCCACGCATCGCCGGGCCGGTAGACGATTCCCTGCATCGCCGCGTCCAGGTCGGCTGCGGTGAACCGCTTCTTGGCCTGTGTGCGCGACATCCGACGACCGGCGCCGTGCGGCGCGGAGAACAGCCCGTCTGCGTTCCCCTTGCCTCGGACGATGTACGAGCGGGTGCCCATCGATCCCGGGATGCATCCCATACGGCCCTCGCTCGCGTCGATGGCACCCTTGCGGGTGAGCCACACTTCCCTACCGTCGAGTTCGATCTTCTCGGTGTAATTGTGGTGGCAGTTCACGCGTTCCGATTCGCCGGCATCGTCGTCGCGGAAGATGCGCGCCAACTCCGCGAGGAAGCGATCCATCATCTCGTCACGGTTGAGCCGCGCGAAACGCTGCGCCCACCGCAGTTCGGCGAGGTACTGCGAGAACTCGGCGGTGCCCTGCTCCAGGTACGCATGGTCTCGATCCTCGAGCCGGATGCCCCGCTCCGCGCACTGCTCCTGGGCGATCCTGATGTGTTTCTGGGCGATCTTGTTGCCCACTCCTCGGCTCCCGGAGTGCAGGAAGCACCACACCGCTCCGGATTCGTCGAGACACAGCTCGATGAAGTGGTTCCCCCCGCCGAGGCTTCCGAGCTGCTCGCGCCACTTCGGCGAGTGGGACAGGTCGACGCCGCCGGAGTCGGCGAGCATCTCGAGCTCCCGGACCCGCTCCCGTGTGTGGTCGTGCCGGACGGCCTTGTTGTAGTTGCCCGGCGACAGCGGGATCGCGCGCTCGAGCCGGTCGCGCAACGTGCTCAGGTCGATGCGGTCGAGGTCGGATTCCGTGTACCGGGTTCGCGCGGCCACCATCCCGCATCCGATGTCGACCCCGACCGCGGCCGGGATGACCGCCTCGACGGTCGGGATGACCGTGCCCACCGCGGACCCCTTGCCGGCGTGCGCGTCCGGCATGAGTGCGATGTGTGGGTGGATGATCGGCAGCCGCGCGAGGGCCACCGCCTGGTCTACTGTCGTCTCGTCGATCGCCGACGCCCAGGACAGCACATTCGGGGCGAGAGTGACTGGCATACCTCCATTGTCCCGGTTCCGGGCCGCCGCGTGGTGGCACTCGTGCGGCACCGGGTGAGACCATGGCGCCATGTCCACCCCTCCCCGTTCGGATCGTGACCGCGATGAGGAAGGTCGCGCGCGCAACGCCCGCCCACGCGACGAGCTCGGTCGCCCGCTGCCGCCGGGCAGCGTGGGGGTCGAGCGCATTCCCGAGGACCTCGACCTACCGCCCGCCGAGTCCCTGGCGTGGGCGCAGGACCTGCTGGACCGGGGCCGCGCGTTCCACGCCCACGAGGTCCTGGAGGGCGCGTGGAAGAGCGGTCCCACCGATGAGAGACTCCTGTGGCAGGGTCTCGCCCAGTTGGCGGTCGGTATCACCCACATCCAGCGCGGCAACGCCAAGGGAGCCATGGCGTTACTCGAGCGCGCGGCCGAGCGCCTCGCGCACGGTGACGGGCCGGCACCGCACGGGGTCGATGCGACGGGGCTGGTCGCCTACGCCCACGACATCATCGCCGGCCTCCGAGAGGGCGTCTCCCCTGCTCCAGACCGGTTGAGGCCGCGACTCGTCGTACGTCGCGATCCGGACGGCGGGACACCGGCGCAGGGGTGAGCGTCACTCCCCTCCCAGGAGGTCCGGGGCACCGGGCGGAGAGAGTGGTCGCGGGCCGGCTCTATAGTTCGACGGTGCCGCTGTCGCCCATGTCGGGAGTCCGGTCGTCACGGGACACCGCCGCACGGACGAACGAGGCGATATGGGCGATGCTCGAACCACTCGAGTCCCAGTACTCGGCCGAGTCGGCGTGCACGAGGATCGAGGTGGCCTGCTCCGGACCGTCGGGGAACCACGCGTCGACCGCAGGGCTCCAGTTCTCGGCCACCGCGTTCCGGTCGTCGTCCACGACCGCTCGCCCCGCCACCGAGACGAACCCGTCCGACGACTGCACCGAGACGTTGACCTGCGCGTTGGTCGCGATCTCCGACACGAGGTCGCCGTCTCTGGGAGCGAGCAACCGCAGCGTGCCGTCGAAGTCGGAATTCTGGCGGGTCATCGGGCGGCTCAGCAGGCGACCGTCGGGGCCGACGGTGGTGATCATGCAGATCGGCGACTTCTCGATCAGGTCCGCGACGATCTGCTCGGGCGATCTGGTGTCATCTGACATGCAGCATGCCTTTCCACGGTGGGACATCGGTCCCCATCCAACGTACGCGCCGGCGATCCGTGCGGGTCGTCACTGAGAGCCGTCTTCCAGTGCCCGCCTTGGGATGTCACCAACCGTCCGACCGAACTCGGCGCACAGGGCGCGGCGGTCCGAGCGAGGTGTGGACCACCGGGGCGGCATGCACCAGCGCCGGTTCCGCCGGCTCGGGTAGGCCCGACCACCGCAGCGGTGGGGTGAGGTCACCGTCGGCGGTCGCCGAGAGGAGCGGCCACGGCTCGTGCGCGATCGGCGTCCGCAACAAGATGCCGCCGCGCCGGTGGAAGCCGGACCACCTACCGGTGATGCTGTCCACCAACGGCGTTCGCCTGTGCTCGGAGAGCTCGTCCCCCACGTCCACCACCGCCGCGAAGGGGTCGGCGCCGAGCCGCCGCATCCGACGCGGCGGGTCGAAGCGGTAGGACCACCGGGAATCGACGATCGAGACCTCCGAGCGCGACCGCTCGTACGGCAGCCCCGCAGCGCGCATAGGCGCGAGAAACGACACGCGGGGCACCGCCATGCCCAGGAACCAGATCCCGTCCCGCCCATCCGGTGCCCGCACATAGGCGCGGACGTTCAGCTCGGGGAAGTCACGCCATGCTGGCGGGGGCGGAAGTACCGGTAACCGTACGTCGACCATGCGGAACGGCGTGATCCCCACCCAGGTCGAGCCGTCCCAGCCCTGCACCCGCAGACTCGGCGGGATCAACGCCTGCACCGTCTCCGCGTCGTAACGCCAGTGGAGGAAGGTGAGGTGCTCCCAGCGCTGGCGGCTCGCCGGCACGCGAATCGGCTGGTCCGGGAGTCTGCCACTCACCAGCCTCAGCCTAATGAGTGGCAGCGCGCAGCGGCCACCATTGGCGCAACCCATGTCCACTCCGACCGCAGCCCGGATCACAGCGTCGGTCGTCCGATCGCCGGCGGGCGCCCCGGGAAAGAGCGCTTCTGAGCAAGGTGGTTCGTCATGACGCGGATCTCCCCGGTCGGCGTGTGGTGGACGCCCCGTTCGCCCCGGTTTACGGTGGCGCCACCACCCCACCTCACCACCGGGAGGCATCGCATGCAGTCAGAGACCAGGACCCGCGCCCTCTTGCGCGCCGCCGGAACGGGCGCCCTCGCCGGACTCGCCGGAGCCGGCGTGATGACGGCCGGCGAGAAGGCAGAGCAGGCGATCACCGGCCGCCCGAACTCTTTTGTGCCCGCCCGGACGCTCCTGACCCTCGTGGGTCGCTCGCCGGGAGACGACGCCAAGCCCACCGCCTGGAACCACGCGATGCACTACGGCACGGCGGCCTCGCTCGGCGCGCTCCGCGGCATCTGGGCGGCCACCGGCATCCGCGGCGCCCACGCCACCGCGTGGCACACCATCATCCGCCTCGGCGTGGACCAGACCCTCGAGAACGCCACCGGGGTCGGCGCTCCCCCGGCCACCTGGCCACGCCGGGAGTTGGCGGTCGACGTGCTGCACAAGGCGGTGTTCTCCGCCGCCACCGGGCTCATCGCCGAGCGGGCGCTCCGCCCGACGCTGGTGTACGACGGGGTCGCCACAGCCACTAGCGGCGGCGCCCCCTCAGTCCTTCAGCGCGCGGAGCGCGGCGATCCCGCCCGCCGCCGCGCCCGCCGCGAGCACCCACGGTCCGCCGACCAGGATCGGGTCGATCCAGTGGTGCCGCACGTCGTAGCGCTTCTTCCCCACCCGTGAGGAGAGCCCGCCCGCAGTGAACTCGGTGACCACGCCGGTCTCGGTGACGGGGTTGTCGGGCCGCAGCGTGACGAGCGACCGGACGTGGCTCCCCACCGCGTCCACCCGGTCGGCGCCGAGCAGTATCAGCCACCGGTACGTCTTGTCCTCCCCGTACCGGTAGGCCCTGCGCCGGATCATCCCGGACACCCCGTGCAGCGGCTGGGCCGTCCCGAACACCGGGGTCAGGTGGCGATGCTCGATCGAGCGCTCCCGGGGAATGTGCTCGGGCTGACGCTCGGGGAAGTCCCAGTGCGCGCCGGTCTCCAGGTCCCGGCGCAGTTTGGGGTACGAGGGGCGGTCGGCGGGGTCCAGGTCCGCCCCCCACCCGGGGATCCGGGCGCGCAGCTCCTCGCTCGACCTGTGCGGGGGTCGATCGTCGGCGGTGTACGGCATGTCGGCCTCCTGTGGTCTCTGCGGCGTTCGGTTCAGCCGGCGTTCGATCTACCTGGCGTCCGATTCAGCTGGCACCGGGCAGCACGATCGGCTTGATGCAGCCGTCGAGCTTGCCGGAGAAGATGTGGTACCCCTCCGCGATGTGCTCGAGCGGGATGCGATGGGTGATGATCTCGCTGGGCGTGAAATACCCGTTTCGGACGTGCTCGAAGAGCCTGGGCCACTGCCGCTTCACCGGGCACTGGTTGCCCCGGATCGTCAGGCCCTTGTTCAGCGCGTCGCCGAACTTGATCGAGGTCTGCACCGGGCCGTAGGCACCCATCACCGAGATGGTCCCGCCCTTGCGCACGGAGTCGATCGCCCAGTTGAGCGCGATCGGCGAGCCGCCCTGGAGCTTGAACTTCGCCGAGGTCACGTGCTGGATGACGTGCCCGTCGGCCTCGGCGCCCACGGCGTCGATCGCCACGTCCGCACCGAGGTGGTCGGTGGTGCGCTTCATCTCCACCACGATGTCGCGGTACTCGGTGAAGTTGTACGTCTCCGCGTGGGCGAGGGTCCGCGCCTTCTCCAGGCGGTACTCGAGGTGATCGACCACGATCACCCGGCCCGCGCCCATCAGCCAGGCCGACTGGGCGGCGAACAACCCTACTGCCCCGGCCCCGAACACGATCACCGTGTCGCCCTCGACGATGCTGCCGAGCTGCGCGCCGAAATACCCGGTGGCCACGGCGTCGGTGAGCAGGAGCGCGTCCTCCTCGTCCATCCACTCGGGAATGATCGAGGGGCCCACGTCCGCGAACGGCACGCGGACGAACTCGGCCTGTCCCCCGTCGTAACCGCCGCAGGTGTGGGAGTAGCCGTAGATCGCCCCGGCCGCCGTGGCGCCGGAGTTGACGTTGTGGCAGTTGGAGTACAGCCCGCGGGCGCAGAAGTAGCAGGTGCCGCAGAAGATGTTGAACGGCACCATCACCCGGTCCCCGGGCCGGAGGTTCCGAACGGACGGCCCGACCTCGTGGACGGTGCCCACGAACTCGTGACCGAAGGTGTGGCCGACGCGGGTGTCGGGCATCATCCCGTGGTAGAGGTGCAGGTCCGAGCCGCAGATCGCGGCGAGCGAGACCTTGATGATCGCGTCGTTGGGGTGCTCGATCGCGGGGATCGGTTTGCTCTCCACGCGGACCTTGTACGGGCCGCGGTACGTGGTCGCTCGCATGTGCGCTCTCCGGTCGGGTGCTCGGGTTGTGGACGGTGCGTCTTGTGGACGGGTGCGTCGGGTCCGCCGGCGCCGGTCAGTGCTCGCCGACGGCGCGGGCGTGCGCGACCGCGGAACCGGCCCCGTCGGTCCAGGGCTCGCCGTGACCGGTCAGGACGGTCGAGGCGCCGGTGTCGGCGACGGGTTGCAGAGACTCCATCGCCCGGGCGGTGTCGGCCGTGGCCGCGGACGCCACTATCTGCGGCCCGGTGGCGCCGGTGTACGGGTCGAGGGTGACCAGCGCGTCGCCGCTGATCACCGTGTCCCGGTCCGGCAGGTGCAGGATGCAGTGGCCGCCGGTGTGGCCCGGCGCGAACAACGGCACCGGCCGGCCCGGGACGTCCAGCGCGCTGCCCACCGCCAACTCGTCGGTGTCCTCGACCCCCCGGACGCTGAGCGCGCCCGCGGCGGCCATACGCCCGAGCACCGGGAGCGACCGAGGGTGCAGAAGCGGGTACAGCAGGCGGTTGCGCTGTGGCTTGTAGCTGTAGGGGTGCGCGGCCAGGTGACCGTCCGCCGGATGCACCAGGACGGGGATATTCAGTTCAACGCGAGCGCGGCGGGCGAATCCCACGTGGTCGAAGTGACCGTGGGTGAGCACGAGCGCGCGGACGTCCCCGGGGCCGCGCCCCAGGCGACGCAGCGTGTCGGTCATGAGGTCCCACATGCTCGGCAGGCCGGCGTCGACGAGGGTCACGCCGTCGTCGTCGTCGATGAGATAGCAGTTGACGTGGGCGTGGGCCAGGCGGTGGACGCGGTCGGCGACCTCGGTGGCGTGCATTCATTCTCCTCTCGACGTGCTGGGATCCTCGCCGCGCCGCATGATCGGCAGGTGTTCGATCGCGCCGGCGGCGCGGGCGAGCACGCCGCCGGCGGCGGTCAGGGCGGGGCCTGCCGCGTCCGG
>NZ_JAALDU010000557.1 GCF_014145015.1 Dietzia sp. E1
CAGAAAGCACTCGGTAGGTGAAGCGTACTTCGTGGTCGTCTGGTCTGTCGTTCTCCGTCGATGATGTCGGGGTGATTTCTCACGCCGGGGCCATCGCGCCGCGTCTTCTGGCGGATCGTGTCGGGCTCACCGCCGAACTGTCGAAGGCCATGGCTCGCCGGCGGTTCGTCCCGGTCCATGACCGTGGCCGTGTGTTGATCGATGTCGCGGTGATGCTCGCCGGTGGAGGCGAGACCATCTCCGACATCCGAGTTCTGCGCCACCAGACCGGGGCTCTCGGCCCGGTCGCCTCGGCCCCGACGGTGTGGCGCACGCTGGATGAAGTCACCGCCGGTAAACGCAAGAAGATCCAGGTGGCGCGTGCCCGCACCCGGCGGCATGTATGGTCCCAGCTGCCCGGCGGGGTCCCCGCATCGAAGTGCGCGGGCCGGGACCTGGGATCGACGATCGTGCTCGATGTGGACGCCACCATCGTGGTCACCCACAGCGAGAAAGAGAGCACCGCGCCGACGTACAAGCGCACATTCGGCTACCACCCGATCGGCGTGTGGTGCGACAACACGACCGAGTTCCTGGCCGCGAGCCTGCGTCCGGGCAATGCGGGATCGAACACTGCCGCCGACCACATCGACGTCCTCGGCCAGGCGATCGCCCAGATCCCCGCCAACCATCGGCGTGACCTGCTGATCCGCTCCGACGCCGCTGGCGCCTCCCATGACTTGCTGGAATGGATCACGAGTCAGAACAGCGTCCGAGGTCGGCGGGTGGAGTACTCGGTCGGGTTCTCGGTCACCGCTCCGATCCGCCAGGCCATCGCCATCGCCCCCGAAGCCGCATGGGGGCCAGCGTTGAATCTCTCCGGCGATATCCGAGACGGGGCCGAGGTTGCCGAGCTGACCGGGCTCCTGGCCCCCGGGATGCTCGCCAAATGGCCAGAGGGGATGCGAGTCATCGTCCGCCGAGAGCGGCCTCATCCGGGCGCTCAGCTTTCGATGTTCGAAGAGGCGGACGGGTGGCGTTACCAGGTGTTCGCGACCAATACCACGACCGGGCAGCTGCAGCTCCTTGAGGCCAGGCATCGGGCTCACGCCCGGGTGGAGGACCGCATCCGACACGCCAAGGACACCGGTCTCGGACGGCTTCCCTCGCGGGAGTTCGCCCTAAATCAGGCCTGGCTGACTGCGGTAATGATCGCCGCGGACCTCGTAGCGTGGACCCGAATGCTGGCCTGCACAGGTGTCGCCGCCACCCTCGCAGCGTGCGAACCCAAAGCGATGCGCTACCGCTTCCTCCACGTCGCCGCGCTGCTGACCCGCAGCAGCCGACGTAGACGGGTCAAAATCCCCGAAACCTGGCCCTGGGCCACCGCCATCGAGGCGGTGTTCCACACCATCGCCGCGATCCCCAAACCCGCCTGACCTCACCCGCTCGCCCTCGACAGCCACACCCGGAGACCCGCCCACCGGCAGCGCCAGCCGGCAC
>NZ_JAALDU010000054.1 GCF_014145015.1 Dietzia sp. E1
AGGCGGGGCTGCCGCTGGGCGTGGCCTACGGCATCTGGGGAGCCACCGGCGTCGCGCTCACCGCGGGCCTGTCCGCGCTGATCTTCGCCGAGCCACTGACCCCGCTGATGGTGGCCGGTATCGCGGTCATCATCGCCGGCGTCCTGTGCGTCGAACTCGGATCCCAGCGCGCTCGCGCCCGAGCGGTAGGGGCCGCGTGATGGCGTGGGGTTACCTCGTCGTCGCCATCTGTTGTGAGCTCGCGGCGACCCTCTCCCTCCGCAAGGCCGTCGACGACGCGCGGTGGTACGCCGCCGTCGTGCCCGGGTACCTGATGGCGTTCGTGTTCCTGTCCCTCACCCTGGCCGCCGGCATGCCGCTCGGCGTGGCCTACGGCATCTGGACCGCCGCCGGTGTCGCCCTGGCCGCGGTGTTCAGCCGCCTGCTGTTCCGCGAGCCGCTCACGCCGCTGATGGGTGCCGGGATCGTCCTCATCGCCTGCGGCGTGCTGCTCGTCGAACTCGGCGCGGACGCCTGACCGCGGTTAGGCGACCCTATCCCCCGCAGGTAGGCGGGGTGTGCCGCACGCGCCCGTCGAGAAACCTGCACACGGTGTGCATAAGCGCAGGCCAAGGCCGTGACAGCGCCACTAGAACGGGTTACAGTCTGCGCATGACTCTCGCGCCCGGAACCCCCGCCCCCGACGTCTTCAGCCCCGGAAAGATCGGCAACGTCACGCTGCGGAACCGCATCGTCAAGGCCGCCACCTTCGAGGGCCGGTGTCCCCGTGGGCGGATCACCGACGAGCTCATCGAGTTCCACACCGAGTACGCCCGAGGCGGGGTCGGTATGACGACCGTGGCCTACCTCGCCACGTCGCCCGAGGGTCGCACCGATAAGCACCAATACCACTGGGGTATGGACGACGGCGGGATGCTGCGCAAGCTCACCGATTCGGTCCACAACGAGGGTGCCGCGATCTCCGCCCAGGTCGGCCACGCCGGTGCGGTCGCCAACGGCGCCTCCAACGGGATGACCCCGCTCGGTCCGTCGCGCATCCCCGCGCCCACCGGCCTGGCCATCACCAAGGCGTGCACCCTTGCCGATATCGACCGGATCGTCGAGGACCACGTCCGTGCCGCGCGTGGCGCCTACGAGGCCGGCTTCGACGCCATCGAGGTGCACTTCGGTCACAACTACCTCGCCAGTGAGTTCCTCAGTCCGAGGCTCAACCGCCGGAAGGACGAGTACGGCGGGTCGCTGGAGAACCGCGCCCGCTTCGCCCGCCGTATCGGCCGTGCCATCCGCGACGCCATGGGCGACACGATCGCCGTCACCATGAAGCTCAACATGGACGACGGCGTGCCCGGCGGCTTCTGGATCGACGAGGCGCGGCAGGTCGCCAGGTGGCTGGAGCAGGACGGCTCGGCCGACGCGCTGGTGATGACTGTCGGCAGCTCCCTGCTCAACCCGATCTACCTGTTCAAGGGTGACGCGCCGCTGGAGGAGTTCGCCGCCACCCAGCCGCCCGTGATCAAGATGGGCATGAAGGTCGTCGGACCGAAGATGTTCAAGGAGTACCCCTACACCGACGCGTACATGTTCGACGACGCCCGCCAGATCCGCGAGGCCGTCGACCTGCCGATGATGCTGCTCGGCGGCATCGTCGACCGACCGTCCATCGACAAGGCGATGAACGCGGGCTTCGAGTTCGTCGCCATGGGCCGCGCTCTGCTGCGCGAGCCTGACTTCCCCAACACGCTCAGGGAGGACGAGCGTCGTCGCTCGCTGTGTGTCCACTGCAACCGGTGCATTGCCACCATCTACAGCGGGAGCCGATGCGTGCTGCGCGAGTACGTGCCGCCGATCCCGCCGCGCGGCGGCCACGACACGCTCCAGGCGACCAAGCTCACGCCGCAGGTCTGAGAGAGCAGGTCTGAGAGGGGGCCCGAGAGAGGGGACGCGCCCGACCGACACCGCCTCGACGGCACCCGCGGGCCGCTACGGTGAGCACATCAGGCGGTCCGCTGCCGACGACGCGGGCCGGGACAGGGGAGCAGATGTCGAGGCGACGCATCAGGGAGTACAGAGGCAAGGTCTGCGTGGTGACGGGCGCGGCCAGCGGGATCGGTCGGTCGACGGCGATCCGGCTCGCCCGTGAGAGGGCCCGTCTCGTCCTCACCGACCGTGACGCCGACGGGCTGGCATCGGTCGAGCAGGCCTGCCGCGACGCGGGTGCGCCCGTCCTGGCCGCCGAGGCGCTCGACATCACCGACCACGACGCGGTCCTCGTCTTCGGCGAGCGCGTCATCGCCGCGCACGGGGCCCCCGACGCGGTCTTCCACGTCGCGGGCAACTCGGCATGGGGTCGACCAGACCTGCTCGAGCACCGCGTGTGGCGGTCGATGGTCGAGGTCAACCTCATGGGTACCGTCCACGTGGTGGAGGCGTTCGTGCCGGCCATGATGACGGCCGGTAAGCCCTCGGCCCTCGCCCTGGTCTCCTCGGCCGCCGGTCTGCTCGGTCTGCCGTGGCACGCCGCCTACAGCGCCGCCAAGTTCGGCATCCGCGGGATCGCCGAGGTGCTGCGCTTCGACCTGGCGCCCTACGACATCGGGGTCCACCTGGTCTGCCCCGGCGGCGTCGACACCCCGCTGGTCGAGACGATCGAGATCGCGGGTGTCGACCGCTCGATGCCGGAGGTCGCCAGGACCGTCGACCAGTTCCGGCGTCACGCCGTCACGCCGGACGAGGCGGCCGAGAAGATGCTCGAGGGGGTGCGCAGGGGCCGCTACATCGTCTACACCTCGCCCGACGTCAGGGTGGGCTTCGCCGCCCAGAAATTCGCCCCGCCCCTGTACAACCTGGCGATGAGGCTGCTCAACCGGCGGATCACCAAGGTCGGACAGGGCATTCTCCCGTGAGGGGGATGGAGACCCTCCGCGACGCCGCCATCCTGCTGGCCCGCGTGGGCATCGGCGTGGTGTTCGTCGCGCACGGGTGGCAGAAGTTCTTCACGCTCGGGTTGGCGCGGGTGGGGGAGCAGTTCGCGGGCTACGGCATCCCGCAGCCGGAGGTCACCGCGGCGATCGTCGCCGGGGTCGAGCTCGTGGCCGGGGTCGCTCTCGTCGCGGGACTGCTCACCCCGCTCGCCGGGATCCTGCTCGGAGTGGACATGGCCGGCGCCCTGTACTTCGTCCACGCGACCCACGGCCCGTTCGTCACCCAGAACGGCTGGGAGCTCGTCGTGGCGCTCGGCGTGGGGGCGCTGCTCATCGCCGCCGTCGGCGCCGGGAGGTTCAGTATCGACAGGGTGCTGGGCGGCTGACGCCGGCGGCGGGGTGTCTCACTCGGCCGCCATCGCCCGCATCGCCGAGACCGGCAGGCCCTCCGGGTAGGGCGCGTCGATCCCGGCCTCGTCGAAGGCGTTGCGGATCCGTCGGCGCAGCTCCCGCTCGGTGGCCCACTGCGCGTTGGCCTGCGTCACGGCGGTCATCCGCAGCGACCAGAAATCCGCGTCCAGCGCGTTGACGCCCTGCAGTTCCGGCCCGGAGATGAGGTTCGAGGCGATGGGCTCCTCGGCCGCCGCCTGCTTGGCGGTCTCGATAGCCACGGTGCACGCCCGGTCGACGTCGGCGGTGTAGGACACGGGGATCTCGAGGAACGCCACGCCGAAGTCCTGGCTGTAGTTGCCGACGCGGGCGATGTCGCCGTTGCGGCAGTACCACAGGGTGCCGTGCAGGTCGCGCAGCGAGGTGATGCGCAGGCCCACGTGCTCGACGGTGCCCTCGGCCTCGCCCAGGTCCACCCAGTCGCCGACGCCGTACTGGTCCTCGAAGAGCATGAACAGCCCGGACAGGAAGTCGCGGACGAGGGTCTGGGCGCCGAAGCCGAGGGCGACGCCCACGATCCCCGCGGAGGCGATGAACGGCGCGACGTTGACGCCGAGTATCGCCAGGGTCTGCAGGACCACCCAGACCAGGACGACGAACGACACGAGCGACTTGAGCACCGAGCCGATGGTCGCCATCCGCTGGGCGCGCCGCTGCGCGCGGCGCTGCTCGGCCCGCACGTGCTCGGCGTCGCGGCGGCGGTCGTGCCTCTTCAGCCTCGCGGCGGTGAGGCCCCCGCTCTCGTCCGCGCTGACGTCGCCGTCGTGGCCGTCCGTGTCGTGCGCCGATCCGGCCTCGTCGTCGCGCCGGTCGGCCCTCTCCTGGCGGCGTCGCCGCCACCCGGAGACCGACCCGTCTCTGGAGGGGGCGGTGACCCGGTCGATGCCGCGGTGCAGCAGCCAGCGCACCACCAGGGCCAGCACGATGTAGATGGCGATCGTGACCGGTTTCTCGACCAGCCACTGCTGGGTCACGTCGCTCATCGGGAGATCGGCGAAGGGAATGGGTAGCTCGTTCACCTCCGCGACGCTACTGACGGCCCGGCGGGTCCGTCACCACGAAATGGGGGCCCGGGCGCGATGCACAGCGGCTGCTCAGGACGACCGGGGCGGGCCGAGGCGGCCGATCAGCGCCAGGACGGCAACCAGAGCTGGTGGTTCCACTCGGTCTGCGTGATCGGCAGGCCGGCGAGGATCGGCAACATGTAGATGAAGTTCACGATCACCAGCGCGAGGTACACGCTCACGATCCCGCGCCCGATGAGCTGCCGCTGGCGGGAGTCGGTGGCCTTGCCGGCGATCTCGCCGAGCACCAGCGCGATGAGCATGACGAAGAACGGCACCATGACGGAGGCGTAGAAGAAGTACATCTGCCGGTCGTGCTGGAAGAACCAGGGCAGATACCCCGCCATGTAACCGACCAGCGGGAAAGCGTAGCGCCCGTCGCGGGAGACGACCGCGCGCCAGAACGCCCACGCCAGCACCGGAATCGCCAGCCACCAGATCGCGGGCGTGCCGATCAGCATGATCGCGCGGACGCACGTGGCCTCACCGCACCCGGCCACGCCCTCGCCCTGCTCGACGTAGTAGAGCATCGGCCGGAGGCTCATGGGCCAGGTCCACGGCTTGGACTCCCAGGGGTGCCGGTTGCCGGCGGAGGTGGTCAGCGAGGAGTGGAAGTCCAGGACCGATGACTGGTAGTACAGCCACGACTGCAGCGCATCGGGCAGCCAGGTATCGGCGACCTTCTCGGGGACGGCGTGCCGGTACACGGAGTTCTCGCCCGCGAACCACGGGAGCCACGTGAACAGGTGCAGGATCGCGGGCCAGATCACCAGGGTGAGGAAGGCGGGCACCGCGTCGCGCAGCAGCGCGCCGGCGAGCGGGCGGTGGATGCCGTAGCGGCTGCGCAGGGCCCAGTCCCAGGCGACGGTCATGAGGCCGAAGAAGGCGATGAAGTACAGGCCGGACCACTTCACGCCGAGCGCGAGGCCGAGCATCACGCCGGCGGTGAAACGCCACCAGCGGAATCCCAGGCGAGGGCCGAGTTCGGAGAGGTGGAGCCGGCCCTCGACGGCGGCGCGGTGCATGCGACCGCGCATCTGGTCGCGGTCCACCAGCAGTGCGCCGGCGGCGGCCACGACGAAGAGCACCTGGTAGATGTCCAGCATGCCGATGCGAGAGGTCACGAAGGTGACGCCGTCCAGGCACAGCAGCAGGCCGGCGACGAAGCCGAGCTGGGTGGAGCGGGTCAGCCGCCGGGTGATGCGCATGACCATGAGCACCACGAGCACCCCCGCCAGCGCGGCGGTGAACCGCCAGCCCATGGGGGTGTAATCGAAGAGCAGCCCGCCGAGGGACTGGATCTGCTTGGCGACGGGCGGGTGGACGACGAGGCCGTAGGCGGGGTTCTCCTCGATGCCCAGCCGGGCGATGTCGTACGACTGCGGCGCGTAGTGCTTCTCGTCGAAGACCGGGGTGCCCTTGTCGGTTGCCGAGGCCAGTCCCCAGAACCGCGAGACGAACGCCAGGACCAGGACGACGCCGGTGACGATCCAGTCGCGGGCCGTGTCGACCGGGCCGGTGTCGGGGGCGGGCAGCGGACGTCCGGGGGACCGCACGCCGGGGGTCGAGGTCACGAGCCGAGCATAGTGTGGCCCCCGCGCCGCCAGGGGACACGCCTCACCCGGCGGATAGGGTGGTCGGCATGACGTCCGGACGTGTCGTGTTGGCGGCCACCCCCATCGGGAACCCGGGTGACGCCTCGGATCGCCTGCGCGACGTGCTGGCCACGGCGGACATCGTCGCCGCGGAGGACACCCGTCGCCTGCGTTCCCTCGCCACGGCACTGGAGGTCACCATCCGGGGCCGCGTGATGAGCTTCTTCGAGCACAACGAGGCGGGCCGCGTGCCCCAGCTGATCGACCGCGTGCGCGCGGGCGACACCGTGGCCGTGGTGACCGACGCGGGCATGCCGGCGGTGTCGGATCCCGGGTATTCGCTGGTGGTGGCGTGCATCGAGGCGGGCCTTCCGGTGACGTGCCTGCCGGGGCCGTCGGCGGTGACCACCGCGCTGGTGCTCAGCGGCCTGCCGGTCGACCGCTTCTGCTTCGACGGGTTCCCGCCGCGGCGGGCCGGCCGCCGCCGGACCTGGTTGGCGCGGCTGGCGGCGGAGGAGCGCACGTGCGTGTTCTTCGAGTCCCCGCACCGGCTGGCCGACACCCTCGCCGAGGCCGCGCAGGTGCTCGGCGCGGACCGCCGGGCGGCGGTGTGTCGCGAGCTGACCAAGACGTACGAGGAGGTCCTGCGCGGCACGCTCGGCGAGCTCGCCGAGCGCACGGCGTCCGGTGTCCTGGGGGAGATCGTCGTGGTGGTGGCCGGGGCGGACGCGGCCGACTCCGCCGCGACGCTCGAGGACCTCGTGGAGATCGTCGAGGAGCGGGTCGAGGCGGGGGAGCGGCTCAAGGACGCGTGCGCGGCGGTGTCGGAGGGGTCGGCGGTGACCAAGCGGGAGCTGTACCAGGCCGTCCTCGACGCGCGCGGCTGACGGGCCCGACCCGCCACTCCCCCGTTACCTTTATTGAACCTCCGGTGGTCGGAGGTCT
>NZ_JAALDU010000558.1 GCF_014145015.1 Dietzia sp. E1
GTGAGCGTATGACCCCCGCCGCGGCCAGCCGCTGGTGGCAACGCAACAAACCCACCGACAGCACCCTGAAAAAAGCCATCCTCCACGCCCTCCACGAACACCTCGACGAACTCCTCCAACCACCACCACCCTTCTGAGGCGGGAGGGAGTCAGCGCCGGCGGTCGGCGCGCGGACGGGCTCTGCATCGATCGTTCCGAGCAGCACTCTGAAATGCACTGAACCCCCGGTCGTCGAGACGACCGGGAGTTCAGTCCGATTGTGGAGCTGCCGGGAATTGAACCCGGGTCCTCCGCAGCATCGGCAGGGCTTCTCCGTGCGCAGTCCGCGTTGGCCTCTACTCGGATCTCGCCCTCATGCGGACGTGTTGGCGATGACGATCCCAGTCACTGTGAGTTGTCCCGACCCACCCCGTGACCGGGTGAGCCGGTGATCCCTCTAGATGATGCCGGGTTCCGGGGCGAGAGCGACCCCGGGCCGACAGACTACGGGCTCGCTATCAGGCAGCGAGGGCGTAGTCGCGCTGATTGGTATCGGCGCGTAATTGGTTGCCACGACGCTTACGGTGGTCTCTGGCCTGCACCGGCACGCTTCCCCTGCGTCAGCTCACGTAGTCGAAACCACATCAGCCCCTCAGGAGCCGCCGACTTCCGCCGACGGACCTCCAACCATACCCCGGGGAACCGTCGAATACCAGGGTGACGTCCGTCTCCGGTCAGCCAAGCGTGAGGAAGACGATCGCGACGCCGGCCAGGCCCAGCCCGGCCAGTTGGACCGCGCGCATCCGCTCGCCCCCATGCGTGACCGCCAGCGCGACGGTGAAGGCGGGGTACAGGGCGGCGATGACGCTGACGAGGGAGAGCATCCCTGCCTGGGAGGCGAAGTAGAACGCACCATTCGCGATCGCGTCGAACACGGCGATCACCACCCCGATCGCGATGAGACGGCGCGGGAAGCGGAACGACTCACGCGCGGCCACGGCAGCGGCGAGCAACATCACCGTCGCGCCTACCCGCGACGCCGCGACCGGCCAGAGCCCCTCGCCCGCGGGCACCCGCGACAACAGGACGAAGAAGGCGGCGAACGCCGAGCCCGACACCACCGACATCACCAGAAGCGACGCCGTCAACCGCCCGTGCGCGGCGGACGAGCCGTCCACCCCCTCCAGGGACACGAGGACGGTGGCCACGAGCGCCACCGCCATCCCCGCCATCGCCGCGGACCCGGGCCGCTCCCCCGCCGCCAACCCGAAGGCCAGTGGTCCGGCGGCGGCCAGGACCGCCGTGATCGGCGAGATGACGCTCATCGGTCCCCTGGACAGCGCCACGTAGAACGTCCACACCGCGGCGCCGGATGCGAGCCCGGACGCCAACCCCCACCCCAGGCCCGCCGGAGTAGGTGAGCCGCCCGCGACGAGGGCCGCGACCCCTACGAGCACGATCGAGACAGGGTAGGCCACACTGACGACGCGCAACGCCCGCGCGCGGCGGGACGCCACGCCACCGAGATAGTCACTGATGCCGTACGCCACCGCCGAGGTCGACGCCAGCGCGACCGGCATCACGCCCGCATGCCCTTGATCTTCCTGCCTAGCTCGCGGACCGCTTCGCGCTCGGCCGTCCGCCGGGCGATGTCCTGCCGCTTGTCGTGGGCCTGCTTACCCCGCGCGACGGCCAGCTCGACCTTGACGCGACCGTTCACGAAGTACAGCGACAACGGGACGAGCGTCGCGTTCCCGTCCCGCACCTTGCCCACGAGCGAGTCGATCTCCCGGCGGTGTAGCAGGAGCTTCCGCGCCCGCTTGGGGGCATGATTCGTCCAGCTCCCGTGCGAATACTCGGGGATGTGGAGCCCGCGGAGCCACACCTCGCCGTCGTCGACCGTCGCGAACGCGTCGACCAGCGAGGCCTTACCCTCCCGCATGCTCTTGATCTCGGTGCCCACGAGGGCGATGCCGGCCTCGTAGGTGTCCAGGATGTGGAAATCGTGCCTGGCCTTGCGGTTACTCGCGACGATGCTCCCGTCGGAGCCGAGGGAGGACGCGCCCTTCTTCTTGTTCTTCTTGGCCACGTCGGTTCACCTCCTCGTTGCTGTTGCGCAGCCCCCAGAGTCTAGACGAGCCGGAAGGGGCGGCGGCCGTCAGTGCCGGCCATCAGTGCCGGGCCGTTAGTGCCGGACCGTCAGCCTCAGGGTCACCCACGCCGTCAACGCGGAGGCCACCGCGCCGGCGACGACGAGCCCAGGGGCGAGCACCAGGATGTCGGAGGTCGTGATCCGCTCAACGAGATTCGCCCGGTACGCCTCGTCCAGCACCCTGTCGAGGAACACGCTCTTGGCCACCAACAGACCCCCCACCGCCAGGACGGCGCCGGTGATCGCCGCGATCACCGCTTCGAGCACGAACGGCAACTCGGTGTACCACCGGCTCGCGCCCACCAGGCGCATGATCCCGACCGCGGTGCGTCGCGTGAACGCCGCGATCTGGGTCATGTTGGCGATGAGCAGGACGGTCGCCACGAGCTGAACCACCGCTATGGCGAACGCCGCGTTGCGGATGCCGCCGAGAACCGAGAAGACGCGCTCGACCAGCTCACCCTGCCCCTGCACGACCTCGATCCCGGACACGTCCGCCAGATCCACCGCGACCTCCTCCGCCCGCGTCGGATCGGACAGAGTGAGGGTGAACCGCGAGCCGAGAGCGTCCGGCGACGTCGACTCCACCAGAACCGGGTCGGTCGAGGCGAACAGCTCGACGAACTCGGAGTAGGTCTCCTGCGGGTTCTTGTACTCCACCGACGCCACGCCCGGCGTCTCCTCGAGCTGCTCGCGAATTCCCGCGCACTCCGCCGCACACTCCGGGTCCTCGACGGAGATCGAGCGGTCCACGTAGACGCGGAACTCGTTGAGGTAGTCGTACTTGGCCTGGCTCGCGGACGCGGTCATCGCCACCAGCAGCCCGGCGCCCAGCATCCCCAGCGCGACGGCCGTGGTGATGATCATGGCCAGCGTCATGGAGAGGTTCCGGCGCAGTCCCTGGGCGACCTCAGAGGCGATGAATCGGACGGCCATCAGCGATCCACCCCGTAAGTCCCGCGCGCGTCATCCCGCACGACTGCACCGTCGACCAGCTCCACGACCCGGCGGCGCGACCGATCCACGATGTGGCGGTCGTGCGTAGCCATGAGCACCGTGGTGCCCGTCCTGTTGATCCGGTCGAGCAGCAGCATGATGTCCTCACTGGTCTCCGGGTCGAGGTTGCCCGTCGGCTCATCCGCGAGCAGCAGCACGGGACGGTTCACGAACGCCCGGGCGATGGCGACTCGCTGCTGCTCTCCCCCGGACAACTCGTGCGGCCGACGATCCGCCTTGGTCCCCAGTCCGACCATGTCGAGCGTCTCCGGGACGACCTTCTCGATGGTCCGGCGGGACTTGCCGATGACCTGGAGCGCGAACGCCACGTTCTCCGCGACCGTCTTGCCCGGCAGGAGGCGGAAATCCTGGAACACGCAGCCGAGCGAACGCCGCAGCCCGGGCACGTCCGAGTTCTTCATGCGTGTGAGATCGTGGCCGGCCACGACGAGCCGACCCGAGTCCGGCCGCTCCTCCCTCAGCAGCAGCCGCAGGAAGGTCGACTTACCGGAGCCGGAGGCACCGATGAGGAAGGCGAACTCGCCGTCGTCGATCTCCACGCTCACATCGGACAGAGCCGGACGCGTCACGGACGCGTACGACTTGGTCACACGGTCAGCACTGATCACGCCAGTAGCCTAGCGCCACACCCGTCACTGTCGGCGCTGCTGGCCGAACACCGTGATCCGCCGGCGGGACCGCCGAAGCGCCGCCCGGTGCCCAAGCGAGAGGCGTCACCCCTCGAGGGCGCCGCCGCTCGGAACAGAGGTCGGAACGCCCTCGGGTGCCTGCTGACCAGTCTGCTGTTGCGACTGCTGCTGAGGCTGCTCCTGCGGCACCTGTTGCTGCGGTGCCTGCTGCTGCGGCGCCTGCGTCTGCTCCTGCCGGGTGGGAGTCGATCCCGCAGTTCCGCGCAGGCCACCCGGGCCCGGGCTGGTGCTGGCGGTGCCCTCGGGGCCGGTGGTCGTCGTCCCGGTCGTCGCGGTCCCCGTCTGATCCGGCCCTGTCGTGGGAGTGGGATCGGTGGTGCCCGTGATCTCCGACGGCCCGGTCTGCTCGGACGATGACTCAGCCGGCTCGGTCGGCGCACTGGTCGCGGGCGGGGCCGGCGGACCGAAGGCGACGACCGGCTGCTCACGGACGAGCAGATACAGCACCCCGGCGACGACGAACGCACCGAGAAGGATCGCGGTCGTCCGCGACATCGACAGGAACTCCCCGATCAGCGCCACGATCGCGGGCTTCGGCCGGCGTGAGGGCGCGTCGGGCGGTGGCGTGCCGCCGAGGCCCAGCGGATCGGGCTGTTCACGGGCGGACGGGTCCTGGCGCAGCACGGGCTCCTGACGCGTGGCGTCATCCTCCCGGGTCGTGCCGGCGTCGGGGATCGCGTCGGCGCCCCGGGCCACGTCACCGTCGCGGGTCGTGTCGTCGTTCCGGATCGTGTCGTCGTTCCGGGTCGTGTCGTCGTTCCGGGTCGTGTCGTCGTCACTGTGCCGTGCCATCAGACGCTCCCCTCTCCGGTCTGCGGGCGGAGCATCCCCGCCCGGATGGCCGCGAGCGCCTCCGGTTCCAGGACGATGCCCTCCTGCCTGAACCGTCGCAGGATCACCGCGCGCATGCGCCGGCCGACCTCCCACTGCATTCCCGGCTTGGTGCGGGCGAGCAGGCGGATGATGGTCTGCTCCAGCTTGATGGACTGCACGCCCATCACGGACGGCTCGTCGAGCACGTACTCGCCCACACGGTCGTCGTCGACGATGTCCCGGCACACCTCGGCCAGCACCTCGTGCGCCTTGTCCATGTCGGCGTTGTTGGGGACCGGCACGTCGATGATCGCGCGCGCCCAGTCCTGCGACTGGTTGACGGCGGTGACGATCTGACCGTTGGGGACGATCACGGCCTCACCGTCCAGCGTGCGCAGCCGGGTGACACGGAGAGTGACGTCCTCAATCGTGCCGGCGGCGACGCCGGTCGCGGTCGTGAGCTCCACGATGTCGCCGTACCCGTACTGCCTCTCGGCGAGGACGAAGAATCCCGCGAGGAAGTCCTGGACGATCTTCTGCGCGCCGAAGCCCAGCGCCGCGCCGAGGACGGTCGCCGGCGCGACCAGGGCGACGAGGTTCACGCCGAAGCGCAGGAGGATCTGGATCCCGAAGAGGACGTAGAGGACGGCGACGGCCACATAGGAGAGCACCTGGATCAGCGAGTGCAGGTGCTTGGACTCCTCGGACCACAGCTCCTTGTCCGCGTTCTTGGCGTCGATCCGGCCGGTCCACATCCGGGCGATCTTGCCGATCACGCGGGTCAGCAGGACCGCCCCCAGGACGAGGAGGACGACCTCCAGACCCTCGTTGCTCAGCCAACGGAGAATTCCGCTGAAGTCGGTCTGGACCCTCACTAGGCGTCGGCCCCCTCCCGCATCCGCCACCGGATGCCGGCCTCGATGAATCCGTCGATGTCACCGTCGAGCACCGCCGACGGGTTGTTGACCTCGTGCTCGGTCCGGAGGTCCTTGACCATCTGGTACGGGTGCAGCACGTAGGAGCGCATCTGGTTGCCCCACGACGCGTTGCCGCCCGAACCGAGGGCGTCCATCGCGGCCCGTTCCTCCTGCCGCTTGCGCTCGAGCAGCTTGGCCTGCAGCACCTTCATGGCCGCGACCTTGTTCTGCAGCTGCGACTTCTCGTTCTGACACGTCACGACGATCCCCGTGGGGATGTGCGTGAGGCGCACCGCGGAGTCGGTGGTGTTGACCGACTGCCCACCGGGACCCGACGAGCGGTACACGTCGACGCGGACCTCGTTCTCCGGGACCTCGATCGAGTCGACCGTCTCGACCACGGGAAGCACCTCGACCTCGGCGAAGGAGGTCTGGCGGCGCCCCTGGTTGTCGAACGGCGAGATGCGCACGAGGCGGTGGGTGCCCTGCTCGACCGAGAGGGTGCCGTACATGTACGGGTCCTTAACGATGAAGGTGGCGGACTTGATGCCGGCCTCCTCCGCGTACGAGGTGTCGTAGACCTCGACCTTGTGGCCGTTCTTCTCCGCCCAGCGCACGTACATCCGCATGAGCATCTCCGCGAAGTCCGCGGCGTCGACACCGCCGGCGCCCGCGCGGATGTTCACGACGGCCTCACGCTGGTCGTACTCACCGCTGAGCATCGTCTTGACCTCCATGGCCTCGACGTCCTCACGCAGGCTCGCCCGCTCGGCATCCGCCTCCTCGACGGCGTCGCCGCCTTCCTCCTCCGCGAGCTCGTACATCAGCGGCAGATCCTCGATCCGCTGCCGCAGTTCGCGGCAGCGACGTAGGTCCGCCTGGATGTACGACAGCTCGCTGGTGACCTTCTGCGCCCGGTCCTGGTCGTTCCACAGGTCCGGGTCGGCGGCCATCTGCTCGAGCTCGTCGACGCGGCGGGCGAGCTCGTCGATGTCGAGAACCTTCTCGACGGTGGTCATGGTCGCGTCGAGGGCTGCGATGTCGGCGGAGACTTCAGGGTGCACGAGATCCGAGTCTACGCGGCCCGGGCGTCGCCCACCGTTTCCCCGCCCGTCGCCCCGACGTGACCCGCCACACCACCCGTGGTCGCCCGCCGCGGGTAGCGTCGAGAGCCGCGGACCCGCTGCCGCCCGTGGTCAGCGCGCCGCGACCCCAGCGGAGGAAGTGCATGTCCATCGACACCGGCCACCCGCGCCCCCTGCCCGACGAGCACACCGAGCGACTGTCCGACGTCGACCTGGCCGCCCGCCTCGTCGTCGACGCCGGCACCCTGGCGCGCCGCCTGCGCGAGGACGGACTCGACGTCCGGCGCAAGACGTCCGTCTCGGACGTCGTCACCGAGGCGGACGACGCCGCCGAACGACACATCACCACGCTTCTCGCCACCCACCGGCCGGACGACGGCGTCCTCGGCGAAGAGGGAACCCTGGTCGCCGGCGGCCACGACCGGCGGTGGGTCGTGGACCCCGTCGACGGCACCTACAACTTCGTCTCCGGCTCCGACTACTGGTGCTCGGCAGTGGCACTCAGCGGCCCCGACGACTACCTGCTCGGCGCGGTTCACCGCCCCGCCACCGGCGAGACCTTCGTCGGCGGCTCCGAGACCCCCACCCGCCGCAACGGCGTCCCCGTGACCCCGCTGTCCCCCGGCGACCTCGCCGCCGGCAGTCTCGCCACCTACCTCCACCCGCCGTTCCTCACCGACCCCGATCTGGCCGAGCCGTTCCACCGCGTGAGCCGGGGCGCGGCGACCATCCGGATGCTCGGATCGGGATCGGTCGATCTCGCCTCCGTCGCGTGTGGCATCCACGCGGTCTGGTGCCAACACTCCTGCCCGGAGTGGGACTGGCTACCCGGCCGAGCACTCGTCGAGGGCGCGGGCGGGGTCTGCGCCACCGTCGAGGTCAACGGATACGACTGGTTCGTGGCGGGCCGCCCCGGCGCCGTCGACCAGGCGGTCGCCCTGCTCCGCGGCTGACGGAACCCGCATCGACCAGCGGTGACGAGAACTTCGAGGGAAAGTGTGGCGCTCGGAACTTACTCCGAAGTAAGGTGTTGGCACCACACCGTCCACCGTCCGTCACGAGAACAGCTGGTGATGATGAGTAAGAACCCCACGACCCCGTCCACGACAGGACGCGCGGAGACCTCCACACCGGGCAAGAACCCCACACGCATCGACGCCATCGGCGCCGCGATGCGTGCGCTGACCACGATCACCGGGTCGGAGTTCGCCGAGCGGTTCGGACTGCGCCAGAAGGTCGACCGGGTGACCTACGAGGCCACCAAGACCGGATTCAAGACCCTCGGGGCAGCGACTAAGTCGTTCAAGAAGGTGTCCGGCGGCGGCGCGCCCAAGCGCCTGCCCGACGCCGACACCGAGGCGCGGCCCGACCTGTTCGACCTCACGCTGGACGACGACCAGCAGATGATCTCCCAGACCGTGCGCGAGTTCGCCACCGAGGTCATCCGCCCGGCCGCCCACGACGCCGACGCCGCCGCCGAGGCACCCGCCTCACTTCTCGAGCGGTCCGCCGAGATCGGCGCCACCATGCTCAACGTCCCGGAGGAGTTCGAGGGCATCGCCTCCGAGCGCGGCGTGGTGACCAACTCCCTCGTCGCCGAGGCCCTCGCCTACGGCGATATGGGCCTGGCCCTGCCGATCCTCGCGCCATCCGGCGTGGCCACCACCCTGACCCAGTTCGGATCCGACACGCAGCAGAAGTCCTACCTGCCGGCGTTCGCCTCCGAGAAGGTCCCGGCCGCCACCGTCGTGGTGGCCGAGCCCCGGCCGCTGTTCGACCCGTTCGACCTGAAGACGACCGCCGTGCGCACCCCCGGCGGCTTCACGCTCAACGGCGTCAAGTCGATGGTGCCCACGGCCGGGAGCGCGGAACTCTTCGTCGTCGCCGCCACCCTCGACGGCGCGCCGACCTTCTTCGTCGTGGAATCCGACACCGACGGACTCGTGGTGGAGGCCGACCCGTCCATGGGCCTGCGCGCCGCCGGCCTGGGTCGCCTCGTCCTCACCGACGTGGCCGTGCCCGCCGACG
>NZ_JAALDU010000559.1 GCF_014145015.1 Dietzia sp. E1
CGCTGGCCGTGGGCACCTCCCACGCCGTCCTCGACTACGTCACGCCCTACGTCAAGGAGCGCCACGCGTTCGGCGAGCCCATCGCGCACCGCCAGGCGGTCGCGTTCGCCGTGGCCGACATGGCCACCGAGCTCGACGGCATGCGCCTGGTCACCTGGCGCGGCGCCTCCCGCGCCGAGCAGGGGCTGTCGTTCGCCCGCGAGGCCGCCCTGGCCCGCAAGATCGCCGCCGACAAGGGGATGAAGATCGGCCTCGACGGTGTCCAACTGCTGGGCGGGCACGGGTTCACCAAGGAGCATCCCGTCGAGCGCTGGTACCGCGACCTGCGCGCCGTGGGCGTGGCCGAGGGCGTGGTGGTCCTGTGACCGCCCCCCGCCCCGCCACCCTCCCGAACCGGACCAAGGACATCCAGCGATGATCAACCTCGAACTACCCAAGAAGCTCCAGGCGGGTGCGAACCAGGCCCGCCAGGTGGCCACCCAGATCTTCCGGCCCATCTCGCGCAAGTACGACCTCGCCGAGCACGAGTACCCCGTGGAACTCGACACCCTCAAGGCCATGATGGAGGCCATGGAGGACGCCGGCCAGGCCGCCTCGGGCGCCACGATGGGATCCGGCGGCGCCCCCAAGCGCGAGGGCGTTTCCAACGGCGGCAACATGAAATCGCTGCTCAACATCATCGAGACCTGCTGGGGCGATGTCGGCCTCACGCTCTCGATCCCCCGGCAGGGCCTGGGGAACTCCGCCATCGCGGCCGTGGCCAACGACGAGCAGATGGAGAAGTTCGGCCGCGTGTGGGCCTCCATGGCCATCACCGAGCCGGACTTCGGCTCCGACTCCGCCGCCGTGTCGGCCACCGCCCGACTCGACGGCGACGAGTACGTCCTCAACGGCACCAAGATCTTCGTCACCTCCGGTGCCCGTGCCGACCACATCGTCGTGTGGGCGACCCTGGACAAGAGCAAGGGCCGCGCCGCCATCAAGTCCTTCGTCGTGCCGCGCGACCACCCCGGCGTCTCCGTGGACCGGCTCGAGCACAAGCTCGGCATCCGCGCCTCCGACACCGCACAGATCACCTTCACCGACTGCCGCGTCCCCAAGGAGAACCTCCTGGGCGATCCGGAGATCCGCGTGGACAAGGGCTTCGCCGGCGCCATGCAGACGTTCGACAACACCCGCCCGCTGGTCGCCGGCATGGCGGTGGGTGTCGCGCGCGCCGCGCTCGAGGAGATCCGCACGCTCCTCGAGGAGGCCGGCATGGAGATCGACTACGACCGGCCCGCCACCAGCCAGCCGGCCGCCGTGGCCAAGTACCTCGAGCTCGAGGCCGACTGGGAGGTGTCCTACCTGCTCACGCTTCGCGCGGCGTGGATGGCCGACAACAAGATGCCCAACACCAAGGAGGCGTCGATGTGCAAGGCCAAGGCCGGCCGCACCGGTTCCGCGGTGACCCTGGGCGCCGTCGAGCTCGCGGGCAGCTACGGCTACTCCGAGCGCAGCTTCCTGGAGAAGTGGTCGCGCGATTCCAAGATCCTCGACATCTTCGAGGGCACCCAGCAGATCCAGCAGCTGGTCATCGCCCGCCGCATCCTCGACCTGTCGAGCGCCGAGCTGAAGTGAGCTGACCCGCCGGACGGAGCGACGAGACCAGTTGGGTCGACGAGACCCGTCGGATCAACGAGAAGAGCGTTCCGCACACCACGCCGAGCGGGTGTGCGGAACGCTCCTCTCGATGGATCCCGGGGCCGGCCGGGCCGTCAGGCCATCCGGAAGCCGCTTCCGGGCCAGTTGCGCGCGGTGGCGTCGGCGACGATCGCGTCGAACGAGTACCCCAGCGCGGGCAGGAAGAACGGCGACTGGGCCGGGTGCAGGCACGAGGGCAGAACAGGGCCGAGGCTGCCGGCCGCCCCGGCCGCCGGCGGCATGTGGCCGCCCGAGACCAGGCCCACGAGCCGGCCGTCGCGGGTGATGGGCCCGCCGGAATCCCCGTACCCGGCACAGGCGTGGCTCCAGAACCTGTCACCCTCGCGCTGCCAGGTGATGCCGCACGTGTGGCCGGTCGACAGGCCGTCCTTGCAGACGACGTCGCCGAACTCCGGCGCCG
>NZ_JAALDU010000560.1 GCF_014145015.1 Dietzia sp. E1
GGACGTGCTGGTCCACTTGGCGGGCGCACCCATCGCGGGCCGGTTCACCGATCGTCACGTCGCACGGGTCCGCGACAGCCGGGTCGGCCCCACGCGTCGGCTCGCCGAGCTCGTCGCCGCCCGCGGCGGGGCCACCGCCATGGTCTGTGCCTCGGCCATCGGCTACTACGGCCCCGACCGCGGTGACGAGCAGCTGACCGAGCATTCCGCGCCGGGCACCGGGCCGGTCGCCGACATCGTGGTGGACTGGGAGCGCGACTGCGACCCCGCCCGCGAGGCCGGTGCCCGGGTCGTCTCCGTCCGCACCGGCATCGCCCTGTCCGGGGCCGGCGGGATGCTGCCGCCGCTGGAGGCCCTGACACGCGCGGGGCTCGGCGGCCGTATCGGCTCCGGCCGGCAGTGGATGTCATGGATCTCCCTGGACGACCTCACCGACATCTACCTGCGCGCGATCGTCGACCCCACGGTGTCGGGGGCGGTCAACGGCACGGCCCCCGAGCCGGTGACGAACGCCGAGTTCACCCGCGTGCTGGGCTCGGTCCTGCGCCGCCCCACCCTCGTGCCCGTCCCGGGATGGGCGCCCGCCGTCCTGCTCGGCTCACGCGGGGCGGACGAACTGGCCCTGGCCGATCAGCGGATCCTGCCGCGGACGCTCACCGACGCCGGGCACCACTTCCGACACCGCACCCTGCGCGCGGCGTTCGAGCACGAACTCGGCGCGGAGGAGGTGCCGACCGCGCTGTAGCGTCCTCGCGACGCCTCCGGCCGGGGGCGTGGGGTCAGCGCTGCAGGATCATGGGCACGAGCACCCGGCGCGCCAGCGCCCGGATCTGCTCCTCGGAGTCCACGACGGGCGGGCCGTCCGGCATCACCACGAGCGAGTGCAGGAAGCGACCCACCACGGAGGCGACCTCGAGCGAGAGCTGCTCGGCCTCGTCGGGCTCCATGTGGCGGGTGTGGACGTCGGCGTTCCACGTGCTGCGCACGAACTGCGCGAGCATCTCGATGATCGTGTCGAGCACCGAATCCGACTGTCCGGCGAGCATCGCCATGGCCTCGACCTTGTCGCTCTCGATCATCCGTCGCAGCAACTCGTTCTGGCGGATGTCGAAGACGGTGCCCACGAGCAGGTCCTCGACGTGCCGGACCGGGTCCCACTCCAGCGATTCGAACGGCGTGTACCGCGCGTTGACGGTCATCATGAGTCGCTGCGCCTCGTGCGCGTAGATCGCCCGCAGGATGTCGTCGCGGGGCCCCAGCCGACGGTAGAGCGTCACCCGCGTGACGCCGGCGGCCCGCGCGATGTCGTCGGTGCTGGTCCCTTTGATCCCGCGTTCGGCGAACACCGCGGACGCCGTCTCGATCAGACGGACGTCCTCGGCGTCCGGTTCCGCCTCCGGCGTCCGGACACCACCGCGGCCACTGTCACGAGTCACGCCCTCATGTTAGGACGAGAGGCCGCGGCGGCTGCCCGTAACGGGGTGTCGGGGGCCCGCCGGGGTTGTGCTATCGCGGAGGCTGATCGCCGCCGTCGACGGGATAGCCGCCCTGCTGTCCCTGGCCCCACCGCTGGTCGAAGCCGGGCTGACCGGGCGCGGCGCCCCGCGGGCCGTCGATCGCCTGGGTCTCCCGGCCCGACGGGGCGTCGGGGGCGGCGCCGCCCTCGGACTCCGGGACCATGTCGAACACGCCGGGCTTGGGCTTGTCCCGCCGCGGCTCCTCGTCCATCACGGAGGTGGCGCCCTTGGCGGCGGCCTCCGCGGCGGCCACGGAGCGGGCGATCTCCGGATCGGTCCGGGTGTCGAACCACTCGTCGGGTGCCGAGGGCAGATCCGCGTCGGTGTCGACGTCCGACGGCTCGTAGCGGAAGACCCCGTCGTCGTCCTTCTTGGCGACGGCCTTGGCGAACGTCTCCAGGGAGTCGCCGAACTGCGACGGGATCATCCACATGGTGGCCGCGTCGCCCTTGGCCATCTCGGGCAGGTTCTGCACGTACTGGTAGGCCAGCATCTCCGGCGTCGGCTTGGAGGCCTTGACGGCGGCGTTGACCCGCGCGATCGCGGCGGCCTGGCCCTCGGCCACGAGGTAGCGGGCGGCCCGCTCACCCTGCGCGCGCAGCATGCGCGACTGCCGGTCCGCCTCGGCAGCGAGGATCGCCGCCTGCTTGTTGCCCTCGGCGTCGAGGATCGCGGCCTGCTTGGCGCCTTGCGCGGTGGTGATGGCGGCCTCGCGCTGCCCCTCGGCGGTGAGGATGGTGGCGCGCTTCTCGCGGTCCGCGCGCATCTGCTTCTCCATCGAGTCCTGGATGGAGGGCGGCGGATCGATCGAGCGCAGCTCGACCCGGGCGACGCGCAGGCCCCAGCGGCCGGTCTCCGAGTCCAGCACGCCGCGGAGCTGCTTGTTGATCATGTCGCGACTGGTGAGCGTCTGCTCCAGGGTCAGGCCACCCACGACGTTGCGCAGGGTGGTGGTGGCGAGCTGCTCGACGGCGACGATGTAGTTGTTGATCTCGTACACCGCCGACTTGGGGTCGGTGACCTGGAAGTAGACGACGGTGTCGATGCTCAGCGTGAGGTTGTCCTCGGTGATCATCGACTGGGGCGGGAACGTCACGACCCGCTCACGCAGGTCGACCTTGGCGCGCACGCGGTCGATGAACGGGATGATGAGCGTGAGCTGACCGCTCACGGTGCGCTGGTAACGGCCGAGTCGTTCGATGACCGCGGCCTCGGCCTGGGGGATGAGCTTGACCGAGCTCACCACCACCGAGACGATCAGGACGACGATGACGGCGAGGAAGATCAAGCCACCCATGGGTACCTCCGGTTGAGTCGTGCGTATCGGCTGCTGCTGGGAGGCCGCGTACTCATAGGCCGCGCACGACGATCGCCGTGGCCCCCTCGATCTGGTGCACCAGGACCTTGTCGCCGGCCTCGAACGTTTCGCCCTCGATGAGCGGTCGGGCGGTCCAGGTGTCCCCGGCGATCTCGACCAGGCCGCCGGACGGCCCGATCGCCTCGACCACCGTGCCGCCGCGTCCGGTGAGCGCCGCGGTGTTGGTGTCGTGCTCGGGCAGCGCGTTGAGCAGACGCCGACGGACGAGCGGGCGGACGCCGACGACGAGGATGAGCGAGACGAGAGCGAACGCCAGTGCCTGGCCCCACACCGGCGCGCCGAGGAAGGCGGCGGCCGAACCGCCGAGGGCGCCTCCGGCGAGCATGAGCATGAACAGCTCTCCGCCCGCCGCCTCTCCGGCGGCGAGAAGAACCGCTGCCCCGAGCCAGGCGAATCCCACGTGCATGACACCGACACTACCGACAACGGGCGGTCGACAGGTGGACTCCCGGCACGCGACTACGCTCTGGGGACGTGTCGACTCTGAAGAAGTTCGCCTGGCTCTCGGTGGCCACCGCGATCGTCACCATCGCGCTCAAGGTCGGGGCGTGGTGGGTCACCGGCTCGGTCGGCCTGCTGTCCGACGCCGCGGAGTCCGTGGTCAACCTGGTGGCGGCGGTGATCGCGCTCGGGGCGATCAGCGTCTCGGAGCGACCGGCCGACGACGACCACCAGTACGGGCACTCCAAGGCGGAGTACTTCTCCGCGGGTGTCGAGGGCGCGATGATCTTCGTGGCCGCGGCGTTCATCCTGGTCGTGAGCGTGGAGCGGTTGATCAACCCGGCGCCGCTGGAGGCCCTCGGGGTCGGCCTGGCGATCTCGGTGGTCGCCGCGGTCCTCAACGGGATCGTCGGTCTCGTGTTGGTGCGGGCGGGCACCCGCCACCGGTCGCCGACCCTGAGGGCGGACGGCAAGCACCTGCTCACGGACGTCATCACCTCCGTCGGCGTCGTGGTGGGCCTCGCGCTGGCGTGGGCGACCGGCTGGCAGGTCCTCGATCCGATCGTGGCGATCGGCGTGGGCCTGAACATCCTGTTCATCGGCTACCGACTGGTGCACGAGTCGGGCATGGGCCTGATGGACGCGACCCTGCCCGACGAGGACAACAGGATGATCGAGGAGGTGCTCGAGCGGCACCGGGAGCCCGGCCGCGTCGACTTCCACGAGCTGCGGACCCGCGAGTCGGGCAAGTGGCGTTTCGTCGAGTTCCACGCCCTCGTCCCGGGCGAGTGGAGCGTCGAGCGCGGGCACGACCTGGTGGAGACCGTGGAGCAGGAGATCCACGCCGCCCTGCCCAACTCGCACATCACCACCCACCTCGAGCCGATCGAGGACGAGCGGGCCTATAACGACGTGCACCTCTAGAGCGCGTCGCGTGGCCTACCCGCGCGCCGCTCGGTGCAGTCCTGCCGCCTGCAGGCCCGCCGCGCGGCCGCGCCGCCGGTAGTAGCTCCGGCCCACCACGTTCTGCTGGTGCCAGTAGCCGCGCAGGAGCAGCGGTAACTCGGGGATCCAGAACCGCTCCTCGAGCGGCAGGACGGGCTCGCGGGTCCCGAGGGTGACGTCCGCGTAGACGATGCCGGGGCCCTCGTCGGCCCGCCGGGAGGCGAGCACCGTGCCGGAGGCGTCGACGATCTGCGTGGCGCCGACATACTCCGTCTCGTACGGCACGGACACGGTCGTCCCCGGAGCGAGGAGGAAATCTGTGCGGAACGACCCGCAGTGCGAGGCCTGCAGGACAGGTGCGCCGAGACGGCGGGCGAACTCCGCGGGCGCGTTCTCCGAGAGGTAGCGGTTGTACTGCGCGAGCGGGCCCAGCACGCGGTCGGTGAACCCGCCCCAGTTCCGCGGGACCGTCCACCAGTGCGTGCCGGTGACGGCGACGTCGACACGCCCCCGGAGCCTGCGCACGGTCCCGGTGCGGATGAGCTCCCAGCAGCTCGCCACCCCCACGCCGCCGAGCGCGGTCTCGAACGCGCCGTCGTCGCTGCCGTCGCGGTAGAAGCCGCCGCCGGTGTAGAAGCAGTTCTCCCACATCGTCGGCAGGTCCTTGTCGTGCGTGTGCACGGACCCGTCGGGTTCGACTAGGTGATAGCGGTTGTAGACCTCGTCGTCGTCGGCCACCACCATCGACCCACCGACGGTGAGGCGGTATCGCGCGGCGAGGCGGCGGAACACGTCCACCGCCACGTTCTCGCGCGGCAGGACGGCGTCGTGCACCTCCGCCCGCATCGGCAGCGGCGACGTGCAGAACTCGGGCACCGCGATCAGGCGCGCGCCCCGCTCGGCGGCCTCGACGATCATCGTCTCCAGCCGGCCGAGCGTGAGGTCGACGCGACCCGGCACGCCCTCCAGCTGCACGGCCGCGGCGCGGACCACCTGTCCCGACAATCGGACCTCCCCGGATCGAGCACGGACATGGATCGAGCACGGACATGGATCGAGCGTGAACGCGGATCGAGCGCGAACGAGCGCGCAGGTCAGCGCCCTGCCCTATGGTCGTCAGCATACAAATCCCGGCGCTTTGTCAAGTGCTCTTCGGAAGGACCCATGGAACTCGGCATCGACACCCTGCTCACCCTCCTCGCGGCGGGCCTCATCTTCCTGCTGGCGCTGTGCCTCGGCGTGTGGAAGTACCGCCAGATGGCCACGAGGCCCGGTCACGTCGCGCACCCGTACGTGGACATCGCGCACCGGGCGTCGTTGCTGTACTCGTTCGCGACCCTGCTCATCGCCGTGTTCGTCGAACTGAGCGGGTGGCCGACCTGGGTCAACCTCACGGCCGCGGGCGTGCTGGTGTTCTTCTTCCTGGTGGCGATCGGCAGCTATGTCCTCCACGGCGCGCTGAAGGACACGACCAACCAGTTCGAGCGACCCTCGGTCGCCTTGCACCTCGGCATGGTGGCGCTGATCGTCGGCGAGATCGGCGGGTTCGCGGTGCTGCTCGCGGGGTTCGTCGCGGGACAGTTCTGAGGCTGAGCGCAGTTCGGGGGCCCGCGGTCGTATCCTCGGCGGTGTGGGCCACCCGATCATGTTCGACGCCGCGGACCCGTTGCTGGCGCGCCTGCGGCAGGTGTGCCTCGCGTTGCCGGACGCCGCCGAGAAGGTCTCTCACGGCCGGCCCAACTGGTACACGACCAAGGTGTTCGCGGTGTTCGGCGGCTCGGTCAAGGGCGACCACGCGGACCCCCTCCTGGCCCGGGCCCTCCTCTTCCTGCCGGATCCGGAGGAACGCGCGGCGTTGGAACAGGACGCGCGCTTCCACGTCCCGGCGTACTACGGCCCGGCCGGGTGGCTGGCGCTGCCGCTGGACGGAGGCGGTGGGGAACCCGACTGGGACGAGATCGCCGAGCTCGTCGAATCCTCGTACCGGCAGACCGCCGGGACCCGGCGGGTCGCTCGTCTCGACGACGAGCGGGGTCGCTCGCGCGACTAGGCTGGCCGCATGCCGCTGCGCCACCGCTCCGACGCCGCCTCGCCGCGCAAGCACTCGACCGGCGGCAAGCGCTCGCGCGGCGAGATGGACCTGGGCACGCGCGCACTCGTGCTGGGCGTCGGCTCGCTGGTCCTGTCCTGGGTGCCGCTGCTCAACATCATCGCGTTCCTCGCCGGGCTCATGGCCGTGGCGTTCGGGCTGCTCGCGCGCTGGCCGACCGGGTGGCTGACCAACGAGGAGACCGACCCTCGGCGCGGGCTGTGGGGCGTGGTGCTGGGCGCGATCGCACTGGTCGTGTTCGTGGTGACCGCGGTGCGCTACTCGGCGCTGTAGGGCCGGTGCGATCAGCGCAGGTTCGACACGACCCAGCCGATCGCCGTGCGCATCCGGCGGGCGAACTCCCCCGGGTGCGTCGCGCACGCGGCGTGCCCCGCATGGACCGGGAACACCGCGCTGTGGGGCAGCAGGTCGGCCATCTCGTCCTGCACCCACTGCGGGAACGCCAGGTCCCGCGTGGTCTTGACGACGGCCACCGGCAGCGTGAGCTCGTGCAGCCACGACGTCGAGTTGAAACCCGCGACCTGCGCGATGACGTTGCGGTGCGTCGCGAACGACACCGAGGACAACTCGCGCAGCGCCCACGCGTGCGGTCGGAGCACCTCGTCGTCGACCTCCTCATCCACGGCCTCGCCGACCTCCTCCGGCACGGCGTTGAGCAACGGCGCGGACCGCGTCAGGCCACCGAGCGACATCCTCTCGAGAGCGTTGCGCCGAGCCCCGGTGCCTGTCGCGGCCAGCACCAGCCCGCCGAGGCGCGACGGGTCGCGGCGCGCGGCCAGCTGGGACACGATCCCGCCCATCGAGTACCCACCCAGCACGGGCGCGGGCAGCTCGAGGTGGTCGGCGACCCGGAGCACGTCGTCGGCGAGGGTCTCGAACGTGAACTCGCCGTGGAAGCCGTGGCCGTGCCAGCGCTGATCGAAGGTGATGAGCCGGTGCTCGCCGCGGAGCCGCTCGAACGTCTGGTACCAGTTGAGCATCCCCGTGGCCGCCATGCCGTGCAGGAGGATCACCGGCGTGAGGTGCTCCTCGCCCGTGTCGTGGACGCGGGTGGTGACCCCGTCGGCGAGCGAGACGATCCGCCCCGCCGGCAGCAGCGACAGGTCCGGCACCATCCGCGGCACGCGCGCGGCCACCCGCGGCAGCGATCCGATAGGCCTCCTGGTCACGCGCAACCTCCTGGGGTCGTGTCCTGATTGTGGGGCACCCGGCGGCCGGGTGCATCCGCGTCAGTCCACGGACACCAGTCCCTCCTGCTCGAGGAAGTCGCGGGCGACCAGCGCCGGATCCTCGCCGTCCACGTCGACCCGCATGTTCATCTCCACCATCACCTCGTTGGTGAGCAGGTCCACCAGCGGCGCGAGGACGTCCTCGATCTGCGGGTACGCGTCCAGCACCTCGCCGCGGACGACGGTCGCGAGGTTGTAGACGGGGAAGAAGCGCTGGTCGTCCTCCAGGACCACCAGGTCGAGGCCCTTGATCCGGCCGTCGGTGGTGTAGACCTCGCCGAAGCGGCACTCCCGGCCGACCGAGGTGGCCTGGTAGATGATCCCGGGTTGCATGATCGGCGTGGGCACGGTGGCCGCGTCGAACCCGTAGGCCTCGGCGAGCCCCGGCCAGCCGTCGCGGCGCACCGAGAACTCGGTCTCCATGCACGTGACGGCCGATTGGGGGTCGGTGCGGACGAGCTCGGCGTAGTCGGAGAACGTCCGCACCCCGGTCTCATCGGCGGTCGCCCGGTTCATGGCGAACGAGTACGTGTTGTCCACGGTCGTGGGCGGCAGCCAGCGCAGGTCGTGCTCGGCCAGGTCGGCGTCGCGCACCGCCTCCCACTGCCCCTGCGGATCGCGGATCGGCTCGGAATTGCCCAGGTAGCTCATCCACGCGGTGCCCGTGTACTCCATGCCGATGTCCACCTGCCCGGTCACCAGCGCCTGCCGGAAGCTGTTGGACCCGGCCAGCGACGACATGTCAGACACCTCCATGCCGGCCGCCGCGAGGAGAAACTCCACGAGATAGCTGGCGATGACGCCCTCGGTGAAGTCCTTTCCGCCCACCGTGATGCGCACGCCCTCGAGCTCGGGGACCGTGCCCCCGGGCCCCGGTCCCACGCTCAGGGGCACGGACCCGCCGTTGTTGAGGCCGCAGCCGGTCGCGAGCAGCACGGTGGTGAGCAGGGCGGCGGCGAGGCGTCTGACGGACGAGGTTTTCGTGCTGGTCATCGCAGCCCCTTCGGGTTGAACAGGAGCTCGCCGACCCCGCCGAGCCAGTCGACGAACAGTGCCAGACACACCGCGAGGACCGAGCCCACGGCCAGCGTCGTGTAGTCCTGCAGGCGGTACCCGGTGTCGATGAAGATGCCCAGCCCGCCGGCGTCCACCAGGAAACTCAGCGTGGCCGTGCCCACCGCCAACACGAGCGTGGTGCGCAACCCGGCGAGGATGAACGGCACCGCCAGCGGCAGCTCGACCGACCGCAGGACGCGCGCGCTCGTCATCCCCTGACCGCGCGCGGCGTCGATGAGCGCCGGGTCGACGTTGCGGATCCCCACGATCGTGTTCCGCAGCACCGGCAGCAGCGAGTAGACCGCCACCGGCAGCACCCCGATCCAGAAGCCCGTCCGGTTGGTCGCCAGGAACAGCAGCACGATCAGCCCGATCGCCGGCGCCGCCTGCCCGATGTTGGCGAACCCCACCGTCACAGGCGCGAGGAACCGCGTCCGCCGGCGGGTGAGCAGGATCCCCAGGGGGACGCCGACGGCCACGACGATCGCCACCACCGTCACGGTGATCTGCACGTGCTCGAGCGTCCGCTGGGTGAGGGACGCCGCGTTGAGCGACGCCCGCTGCGTCTCGTCGAGCTCGCGGGAGAACGCCCACCACAGCACCCCGACCGCCGCGGCCACGATGACCAGCGGCTGCACCCACAGCCGCGCCGACCCGCCGCGGGCCACGGCGGCGGGGGCGCTCACGCCGGACCGTCCTGGCCGGGGACCGGGTCCGCGTCGGTGTGCCGGTGGTTGATGCGCCGCAGCTCGGCCACCAGGTCGTCGATGCCGATGGTGCCGCGGTACACGCCGTCGCGGTCCACGACCACCGTGGTGGCGCTCGCCGTGGACAGCAGCCCGTCGAGCGCCTCCTGCAGCGACGAGTCCACCGTCACCGACCCGACCACCGGCAGCCCGCCCGACCGCAGATCGGGCATCCCGGCCACCGTGTCGCCGCGCACCCACCGCAGGGGTCGGCCCGCGTCGTCCAGCACGACCGCCCACTCGTCGCCGGACCCGCGCAACCGGGTGGCGAACTCGGCCGGGTCGTCCGAGGCCCTCGCCGTCGTCGCCTCTCCCAGGTCCACGTCACCCACGCGCCGGAGGGTGAGGGTCTTGAGCGCGGCGTCGTCACCGATGAACCCGCTCACCGTGTCGTCCGCCGGATTGGTGAGGATGGCTTCCGGGGTGTCGAACTGCAGCACCGACGACCCGGGGCCGAGCACCGCGATCCTGTCGCCGAGCCGGACCGCCTCGTTGAAGTCGTGGGTGACGAACACGATGGTCTTGCGCAGGTCGTCCTGCAGCCGCAGCAACTCGTCCTGCAGCGAGGCCCGCGTGATGGGGTCGACCGCGCCGAACGGCTCGTCCATGAGCAGCACCGGCGGATCGGCGGCGAGCGCCCGCGCCACGCCGACGCGCTGCTGCTGACCCCCCGACAGCTGCGCGGGGTAGCGGTCGCGATAGTCCGACGGGTCCAGCCCCACCAGCTCGAGCATCTCGTCGACCCGCGCCCGGATCCGCGGCTTGCGCCACTTGAGCAGGCGCGGAACGGTGGCGACGTTCTGCGCGACGGTCATGTGCGGGAACAACCCGGAGGCCTGGATGGCGTAGCCGATGGAGCGGCGCAGGGTGTCGGCGTCGAGGCCGCGGTTGTCCTGACCGTCGATCGTGATGGTGCCCGAGGACGGCTCGATGAGGCGGTTGATCATCCGCATCGTGGTGGTCTTGCCGCAGCCCGAGGGTCCGACGAACACCGTGGTCCGGCCGGCGGGCAGCTCGAGGGAGACGTGGTCCACCGCCGGTCGCTCCTGGCCGGGGTAGATCTTGGTGACGTCGTCCAGGACGATCGGGACGCCCGACACGGACCCCGACACGGACTCGGTACTGGTCGATCCGGTACTGGTCACTGGTTCCCCCTGATGGTGAGGCGTCCGAGCAGGACGAGGAGCGCGTCGAGGACGAGCGCGAGGACGACGATGAGCACGGTCGCGGTCAGCGCCATCGGTAGCGCGGTGGGCGTGCCGACCCGGGACAGCGCGGCGAAGATGAGGTTGCCCAGCCCGGGGCCCTTGACGTACGCGGCGATCGCGAGGATGCCCATCGACATCTGCGTGGAGATGCGGATCCCGGCGAGGATCGACGGCCAGGCCAGCGGCAGTTCGACGCGGGCGAGCACCCCGATCCGGCTCATCCCCACCCCGCGCGCGGCGTCGACGGTCGCGGCGGGCACGGCGTCCAGGCCGACGATCGTGTTGCGCAGGATCGGCAGCACGGCGTAGATGACCAGCGCGGTCATGGTGGGCAGCACGCCCAGCCCCAGCACGGGGATGAGCAGGCCGAGCAGCGCGAACGACGGCACCGTGAGCGCCGTGGCGGCCAGGCCGGTCGCGACCGCCGATCCGGACCGGCTGCGGTAGACGGCCACGCCGATCGCCACCGACAGCAGCGTCGCCAGCAGCACCGCCTGCACCGTGGCGCTGACGTGCTGCCACGAGTCCGTGGCCAGCTGGAGGCGGCGCGTGGAGAGGAAGTCCATCAGGGCGGTCATCGCATCTCGGCTCCGTCGGGTCGGCGCGGTACGGGTGCGACCACGTTAGCCCCGTCCGCACCTGTAGAGGGCGGAGTCGGGACATCCCGCGCGGGATCGGCTGTGGGAGCGCGGCGCGGTCGTGCACCATGTAGACATGACGCCACGGCCCACCCGTCCCCTGGATCCCGACCTGACGGAGCACCTCGACGAGCTCCTCGCCGCGAGCGGTCGCATCGCCCGCCGGCACTTCTACGGTGACCTCGCTGCGCTCGCCGCCACGGACAAGGGCGCCGTGGCCTCGAACGGTGCGGCCGTCGGCGGCAACGGGCACCGATACGACCCCGTCACCGAGGCCGACCGTGCGATCGAGGAGCTCCTGCGCGCGGGGATCTCGTCGATGTCCCCGGGCGACCGGGTGGTGGGGGAGGAGAACGGCGTCACCGGTCCGGCCGACGCCGCCCGCACGTGGTACCTGGATCCGATCGACGGGACCAAGGCATTCCTCACCGGGATGACGGGGTGGGGGACCCTGGTCGGCGTGGTGGAGGACGGTCGCGCCGTCGCGGGCTGGATGGACCAGCCGGTGTTGGGCGAGACGTTCTCCGCCGTCCACGGGCGCGCCACCGTGCGGCGCCGCACCAACGGGCCGGAAGCCATCGACCTGCGCGTATCGGGCTGCACCGAGCTGTCCGAGGCGATCATGTACACCACGCATCCGTCGATGTTCGGTGACGACGGCGAGGTGCGCAGCCGCTACGACGACCTGGGCCGCCGCGTCCGCCTCCAGCGCTTCGGCGGGGACTGCTACGCCTACTGCATGCTCGCCGCGGGGCGCGTCGATCTGGTCGTGGAGGCCGACCTGAAGTCCTACGACATCGTGGCGCTGATCCCGATCATCGAGGCCGCGGGCGGCGTGATCACCGGCCCGGACGGCCGGCAGCCGCTCGAGGGCGGGACCGTGGTGGCGGCGGCGACCCCGGAACTGGCCGAACAGGCCTGGGCGGTACTGCGGCCGTAGCGCGCCGGGATCGGATGCGACCCGGGTCACAGTTGGCTACAACCGTTCCATGGAGCGACATCCCCGGGGTGATGCGTCCCCCGACACCGGGTCAGGGTCAGGCACACGCACGCGTAAGCGGCGGCTCGGCACCATCAAGACGGCCGTACCCGCCCGGATGGACCGCCTGCCGTGGGCGGGCATCCACTGGAAGATCATCGTGGGCCTCGGAACCGTGTGGATCCTCGACGGCCTCGAGGTCACCCTCATCGGCTCACTCGCCGCGCGCCTGGTGGAGCCCGGCAGTGGCCTGCCGATCACGGAGGGCCAGATCGGTCTCGCGGCGTCGATCTACATCCTCGGCGCCTGTCTGGGTGCGCTGTTCTTCGGCCGGCTCACCGACAAGTGGGGCCGCAAGAAGCTGTTCATGCTCACCCTGGTGGTGTACTGCGTCGCCACGTTCGCCACGGCCTTCTCTGTGGAGCCGTGGATGTTCTTCATCTGCAGATTCTTCACGGGCGCCGGCATCGGCGGTGAGTACGCGGCGATCAACTCCGCGGTCGACGAGCTGATCCCCGCCCACTACCGCGGTCGCGTGGACATCCTCATCAACGGCACCTACTGGCTGGGCGCGACGTTCGGCTCGTTCTACTCGCTGTTCTTCCTCAACACGGCGATGTTCGCCGAGAACCTGGGCTGGCGGTTCGCGCTCGGCGTGGGCGCGCTGCTGGGCGTGGTGATCATCTTCGTCCGCCGGCACGTCCCGGAGAGTCCGAGGTGGATGTTCATCCACGGCCGGGAGGACGAGGCCGAGGAGATCGTCGAGAGGATCGAGAAGCAGATCCGGCGGGAGAAGGACGAGCCGCTGGAGAAGGTCGGCCGCGACGAGCGGATCACCATCCACCAGAGGGCCTCGATCCCCTTCAGCGAGATCGCGAGGACCGCCTTCGGGAAGTATCCCAAGCGGGCGATCCTGTGCCTCGCGTTGTTCATCGGTCAGGCGTTCCTCTACAACGGCATCACCTTCAACCTCGGCACGCTCTACCAGAACTACTACGGCATCGACGCGGGCTCGGCACCGCTGCTGCTGGCCCTGTTCGCGATCGTCAACTTCCTCGGCGCGCTCACCCTGGGCCCGCTGTTCGACAAGGTCGGACGTAAGAAGATGATCGCCGGCACGTACCTCGGGTCGGCGCTGGTGACGGTTCCGCTGTATTTCGTCTTCATCAATGAGACGGGTGGCCTGTGGGGCTTCGTCGTGCTGCTGTCGCTGACGTTCTTCATCGCCACGGCGGGCGCGTCGGCCGCCTACCTCACCGTCAGCGAGATCTTCCCGATGGAGACCCGCGCGCTGGCGATCGCCTTCTTCTACGCGATCGGCACGGGCGTCGGCGGCATGATCGGCCCGCTGCTCTTCGGTAACTTCATCGAGAGCGGCGACCGCGGGCTGGTCGGCCTGGGCTTCCTCCTCGCGGCGGGCATCATGGCGATCGGCGGCATCGCCGAGATCGTCCTCGGCGTCGACGCGGAAGGGAAGTCCCTCGAGGACATCGCCGCGCCGATCACCGCGCAGAAACCGGGGGAGGAGAACGCGACCACGTGATGACCGAGCCGCTGTTCGGCGTCGACCGCGCCCCGTCGAGCCTGGGCCCGGGCGCGGTGCACGTGCCGGACTGGATGAGCCGCGAGCAGCAGGAGTACCTCCTCCGGGCGTGCGCGGACTGGGCGGCCGTGGCGGCGCCCCGCTCGATCGTCCTGCCCGGCGGCGGGCGGATGTCGGTGCGGACGTTCAGCCTGGGGCGCCACTGGTCGCCGTATAGATACGACGACGACGAGGACACCCCGCCCATCCCGGATTGGCTCGTGCGGGCTGCGCGAACCGCGCTGACCTCGGCTGCGGCGGTCGATCCGCGCTCCGCGGTCCTCGACGGCGGCGATCACTACACCCCGGACGCCGCCCTGGTGAACCTCTACGGGCGTGGTGCGACGATGGGCCTGCACCAGGATCGCGACGAGGCGAGCCTCGCACCCGTCGTGTCGTTCAGCCTGGGCGACGCGTGCACGTTCCGCTTCGGCACGCCCGAGCACCGCGGTCGGCCGTACACGGACGTGCGCCTGGAGTCGGGCGATCTGGTCGTGTTCGGCGGGCCGTCGCGGATGGCGTTCCACGGGGTGCCCAAGGTCTTCGACTCCACGGCGCCGTCGTGGTGCCGCGAGGTGCTGGGCGCTGAGCCGGGGCGGGTCAACATCACGCTGCGGATGACCCGACCGGCTGTATGGCCCGGCCGGCTGCATGACCCGACCGGCTGCAAGCGCCGACACCCTAGGCTGGGCGGATGACCTCAGACCGCGGCGCCTCGCAGAACCCGTCGACCGGCCGTGCCCGGACAGTCCTCGTGGTGGCGCTCGTCGCCGTCCTGGCGGCGGTCGCCGCGGTCGCCACGGTGCTCGTCTCGTCCGCGACGTACGCCCCGGCGGAGCGCACCCTGTCGCCGAAGATCCAGGTGGCGGCCGGCTCTGATCACATCGACCCCCTCGCCGGACTGGTCGTCCGCGTCCCCGAGGGATGGCGGGCGGAGTCGGGAGAGCTGATCTTCGGCACCACCGCGATGAGCCCGGAGCAGGGCACGGAGCAGGGCGGGGACGGCGTCGTGCTGGCGGGCGCGCTCACCGAGGACCTGTTCGACCCGCGCGAACCGGACAACCGGCTGGCGGCGTTCGCGCTGGCCAACGGGATGGGGCCGGTTCTGCTCCCCGTCCCGGGCCGGCCGGTCGAGGAGCGGATCGAACACCTCTCCACCCGAGTCGGCGACGGCTGGTCCGTGTCGTTCCGCGTTCTCCCGGCGGTCCGGCAGGACATCATCGGCCCGGAGGGCGCGCTCGTGTACGCGGCGGTCGTCGGGGAGGGCGCGCAGCGCTACTGGCTCACCTACATCGGCCGCCCCGGCGAGGGAGTCGTGACCTCGCCGACCGCGGAGTGGGCGGACGAGATCGTCGAGCGCCTGCGGCCCGTCGATGAGGGCTACTACGCACCACTCGGCCCCGGCGGGGAGCCGGGGGAGGAGCCGGTCGGCGCGCCGGCCTGACCCCCGCCCGTCAGGGCCGCATCCGGCGGAAGCCCACCACCGGGTTCCCGCCGGCGACGCCCTCGATCGGCGCGCACACCGCCTCGACCTGTTGACGGGCCTGCTCCCGCACGGGCGTGGCCGGGTCGAGGACCGAGAGGTACTCGGAGTGCTGCGCCAGCGCCTCCACAGCCGGCTCGACGAAGCCCGTGACCTCCACGTAGTGCGTGGGCCCGGGTGCGGACTCGAACCACATCTGCGGTCGCCCCTCCGCGGCGTCCACGCCGACCGCGGCCACGAGGTCGTCGTACGCCGCGCCCACGGCCGCGCCGAACTCCATGTGGTCGCTCTGGTTGGGCATGCCGGGGCCGAACTCGGGGCCCGAGTACAGCGACACCACTATGTCCGGCCGGTGCCGGCGGATCGCGTCCGCGATCGCGTCACGCAGCGCCGCGTTGTTGACGATCCGGCTGTCCGGGAAGCCGAGGAACTCCACCTCGTCGACCCCGACCACGGCCGAGGACCGACGCTGCTCGTCCTCGCGGACCGGCCCCGCGAGCGCCGGCGACATGCCCTCGATACCGGCCTCACCGCTCGACGCCAACACGTAGACGACGCTGCGTCCCTCGGCCGTCCACCTCGCCACGGCGGCGGACATCCCGTACTCCGGATCATCAGGATGGGCGACGAGGACCAGGCAGCGGGTCCAGTCGGTGGGGAACGGCTCCGGGAGCGCCGACGGCCCGCCCGCGCCCGTCGCCTCGTTCGAGTCCGTCTTCTCCGGCTGATCGGGGGATTCGCTCATGGCACGAGTATGACCCGCCGGGTGCGCGCATGTCCGCCGTCGCGGGAACGTGCCCCGTAATCTGGTGGCGCACCTCGTCGTCGTCGTCACCCCTACGGAGGCCCCCGTGTCCGCACTCTTCCCCGACTACCGCCCCGCCTGGGAAACCGACGACCACCGGCTGCTGCGCGAGCACGCCCGAGCCTTCTTCGCCAAGGAGATGACCCCCAACCAGGAGAAGTGGGCCGCGCAGAAGCACGTCGACCGCGAGACCTGGCTGCGCACCGGCGAGGCCGGCCTCATCTGCCTGGACGTCCCCGAGGAGTACGGCGGCCAGGGCGGTGACCCCGGGATGGAGTACCTCGTCACCGAGGAGCTGGTCTACTCCGGCGACACCGCCTTCGGCATGGGCGTGGGCTCCACCATCACCCCGCACTACGTGGCCAACTACGCCACCGAGGAACAGAAGAAGGCGTGGCTGCCCAAGATGTGCTCGGGCGAGTGGATCTCCGCGATCGCCATGACGGAGCCCGGCGCCGGCTCCGACCTCAAAGGCGTGCGCACCACCGCCAAGCGTGACGGCGACTCCTACGTCATCAACGGCTCCAAGACCTTCATCTCCAACGGCGGCTCCGCCGACTTCGTGGTGGTCGCAGCCAAGACGGACCCCGACGCAGGCCACAAGGGCATGGCCCTGTTCGCGGTCGAGGCCTCCACGCCCGGGTTCGAGCGCGGTCGCGTGCTGGAGAAGATGGGCCGCCACGGCGCCGACACCGCCGAGCTGTTCTTCAACGATATGCGCGTGCCCGCCGCCAACCTGCTCGGTGGCGAGGAGGGGCAGGGCTTCTACCAGCTCATGAACCAGCTCCCGCGCGAGCGCCTGGCCATCGCCGTGGACGCGCTCGCCATGGCCGAGGCCGCCGTCGTGGAGACCATCGCGTACACCAAGGAGCGGCAGGCGTTCGGCCAGCCGGTGCTGGACTTCCAGAACACCCGCTTCGAGCTGGCGCACTGCAAGACCCAGGTCATGGCCACCCGCACGTTCGTCGACTACTGCATCCAGCTCGAGATCGCCGGTGAGCTCGACGCCGTGACCGCCTCCATGGCCAAGATGCAGGCCACCGACATGCTCGACGACGTCGTGGACCGCTGCCTCCAGCTGTTCGGCGGCTACGGCTACATGATGGAGTACCCCATCACCCAGAAGTTCGCGGCTGCCCGCGTCATGCGGATCTACGGCGGCACGAACGAGATCATGAAGGAGGTCATCGGCCGGGCGCTGTAGGTCCGCCTGCGCGGCACGGCCGGGTTGGTGGGGCGGGGGCTGCGCGGCGCTGCGCTGGGACGCCGGGGGCTGCGTAGCGCGGGCGCTGCGCGAGGTTGGCGCGGTGTCGGGGACGAGGTTGGCGAGGTGCCGCGGCCGCGGTCATTTACCGGCGCCCCCCGTTCCAGTTGAACGATCGCGCGCACCTCAGGGTGCGCGCGATTGTGCGTTTACTGGGAGTTCGCTGCCGGGGGCCGGATGTCGCTACGGTCCTTGCGTGAGACGCGATGGTGGCTCGAGCCGCGCTGCGGGCGCGGGCCGTCTGGTGTCGTGCGTCGTTTCTAAACTCGCCGGTCGACTTGTGGAAAGCCCTTGTGGAGTCGAACACGTGGACGTAGAATAGAACACATATTCGAGGTATTGCGCGGCATGGCCGCGCGGGCGATCACGGGGGGGCGGGGCATGGACGGCGATCCCGAGCGCGCGGCCGGTGGTCCCACTGGCCCGTCCGGCCCTGCCGGCTCGTCGGGCCCTGCTGACTCTCCCGGTGGCGGCCCGGCGGCGTTGACGGGGTTGACGGCGGCGGCGCGGGACGGCTGGGCGACCGAGAACCGCGCGGCCGCGCAGCGTCTGGGCGCCTGCTACGCCCTGTTGCAGGAATGCTGGCGCGAGTACGGGCACGGTATCGACGGCAGCCACGAGGCCCGCCCCGGCCACTCCGTCGTCGACGGGCTCGTCGCCGCGGCCGGCTATGTGGTGGCGGCGATGTCCATCTCCGCCAGGCGCGCCGAGAAGATGCTGTCCTTCTCCTGGGAGTTGCACACCCGGTACCCGGCGATCCTGGAAGCCATGGCCGCCGGTCTGATGGAGCAGCGCGTCGCCGAACTGCTGGCCCGGCAGATGGCCACCGTCCGCGGTGATGTCCTCGAGCAGGTTCAACGCCAGGTCGTCGAGGACTACCTGAACGGTGTGGCCGCCGGGATCCGTCTCGGCGACAAGGCCCTGCGCGATGAGGTCGACGCTGTCATCGGTCGCCACGACCCCGACGCCATCCGGCTGCGCAAAGAAGACGCCAGCCGCACCCGCGGCGTGCGCATCGGCAAAGGCGTCGACGGCATGTCCAGCGTCTC
>NZ_JAALDU010000561.1 GCF_014145015.1 Dietzia sp. E1
CGGTCGTGAGCGTCGCGGGGCTGGTCACCGGCGTCAGCCCTGCTCTTGCTGGGCGGCGGCGAGGATGTCGGGGACGACGTTCTCCAGCGCCCACGGCAGGCTCAGCGGGGACGACGCGGAGATCGACAGCACCTGCTGCTCGTCGGTCTGGACGACCATCCGGCCGGCCTCGACCGCGGGGATGCGGCCGAGCAGCGGGTCGGACTCGATGGCCTGCCGGACCTCGGGCGAGGTCGCGTAGGTGATGAGGATGTCGGAGGCGAGTTCGTCGGCGCGCTCGGGCGACCACGTGACGGCGAACTGATCGGGCGAGCCGCTGGAGGCCTCCGCGACGACCGGGGCCTGCTCCATCCCGAGCTGGGTGAGGAAGCGCGGGCGGTTGTCGACGTCGGTGAACGCGTAGATCTTCTCCGCGGCCTCGGGGTCGACGGTCGCCCAGACGAAGGTCGTGCCCTCGATGGCCGGATTGTCCTCGGCGACCTGCTGGATCTGGCCCTCCACCTCGGTGATGAGCTCCTCGGCGGCCTCGCTGCGGCCGAGCGCCTCACCGATCAGCCGGGTCGAGTCCTGCCAGGCGGTGCCGAACGGCACGTCGCCCTCGGGCATCGCGATGGTCGGCGCGATCTTGGACAGGGTCTCGTACTCCTCGGCGGTCATGCCGGAGTACGCGCCCAGGATGAGGTCGGGCTCGAGCGCCGCGATCGCCTCGGTGTTGATGCCGTCGGTCTCCGAGTACAGCTCGGGCATCTCGCCACCCACCGCCTCGAGCTCGGCGTCGAACCAGTCGGTGGAGCCGTTGGCGTTGGCCCCGAACGAGTTGCGGGGCATGCCGACCGGGACGACGCCGAGCGCCAGGGAGACGTCCGCGTTGACCCAGGAGATCGTGGCGACGCGCTGCGGGGCCTCCGGGATCTCCGTCTCGCCGTAGGCGTGGGTGATGGTGCGCGGGAACTCGCCCTGCCGCTCGACGCCGGTCGTGTCGGCCGACTCGCCGCCCCCGTCAACGGAACCCGTCGAACAGCCCGCGAGCAGGGCCAGCATCGCCGCGATCGCGGTGAGTACGAACAGCACCGCCCGGGTTCGGGGGCGGGCCGCGTCGGACACCGCCGCCTCGAGTCGGGAACGCCGGGCAGGTGCGGTCATGGGATCTCCGTCCACTGAAACGAACACGTCTGGCTAGTTAGGCTTGGCTAACCTAGCCAGGCGCCACAGTAGAGGTGAGGCGCGCCATAACGCAAGGGTCACGAGAAAGATTTCCATATTCGCTGGGCGCGAAAGTGATTCATCTCACCCAGCGGTTGTTTAGGTAAGCCTAACCTGCTTAGCGTTCGCCGGTACCGAAGTCCCCGAGTAGGTCGGAGTACCCGTGAACGATCCATTGTTGAGCAGCGAGACCCGGGAGGCCCACGCCGCGGCCTTGGCGGCGGCGACCGCCGAGGTCAGCCGGTACCTCGACGGTCGGACCACGCCGCGGTCCCCGGCGTCTCCGTCGGCGCTGGCCGCGCAGACCGCGGCCGTCGACCTGTCCGCCCCGCTCGGCACTCTCGACAAGGCGCTCGAAGAGGTCCGCGAGCTCTACCTCGACCACGCGGTGGGCTACCACCATCCGCGGTACCTCGCGCACCTGAACTGTCCCATCACGATCCCCGCCGTCGCCGCCGAGGCCCTGGCGACCTCGGTGAACACGGCCGTGGAGACGTGGGACCAGGGCACGTCCGCGTGCCTCATCGAGCAGAGACTCATCGACTGGGTCACCGATCTCATCGGGTTCGACGAGTCCGGGCGCCCCGACGGGGTGTTCACGACCGGCGGCACCGCGTCCAACCTCCAGGGTCTGTTCACCGCCCGCGAGGACAGGCTCAGCCGGCCGGCGCCGGGGAGCGACGACGCCGGCGACCGCTGCGCGCGGCTGCCGGGTCTGCGGATCGTCACCGGCGAGCACGCCCATCTCAGCGTGGTCAAGGCCGCGCGCCTGCTGGGCCTGGCCCCGGACGCCGTGGTGACCCTGCCCGGCGACGGCGACCGGATGGACCCCGCCACGCTCGACCGCATGCTGTCCACGTTGGCGGACGCCGGGCACGAGGTCGCGGCCGTCGTGGCCCTCGCCGGCACCACGGACCACGGCGCGATCGACCCGCTGCGCTCGGTCGGCGAGGTCTGCCGCCGCCACGACGTGTGGATGCACGTCGACGCCGCGTACGGCGGCGGGCTGCTGGTCTCCCCCACCCGCCGCGACCTCCTCGACGGGATCGAGTTGGCGGACTCGGTGACCGTCGACTTCCACAAGACCTTCTTCCTGCCGGTCGCCGCGTCGGCGCTGCTGCTCCGCGACGGCTCCGGCTTCCGGCACTCCACGGTGAGCGCGGACTACCTCAACCCCGCCGACGGCGATGACCACGCGGTGGACAAGTCCCTGCAGACGACCCGGCGCTTCGACGCGCTGAAGCTGTGGATGACGCTGCGGGTGATGGGCGCGGACGGGATCGGCCGACTGCTGGACGGCGCGATCGACGTCGCGGCTCGCATCGGCCGCACCGTCGAGGCGGACGCCGAGCTCGAACTGGTCCGCGTGCCGGCCCTGTCGACGGTGCTCTTCCGCCCCCGCCCGGCCGGCGCGGACGGGCGGCCCGTCTCCGACGACGAGTCGGACGCCCTGGTCCGCCCGATCCGGGACACCCTGTTCGCGGAGGGCCGCTCGCTGGTCGCGGCGACCGTCGTGGACGGGCGGCCGTGCCTCAAGCTCACCGTCCTCGATCCCACTCTCGCCGACGAGGACGTCGCCGCCGTCCTGGCCGACGTCCGCTCCGCGGCCCGGTACCTGGCCGCCGGGATGCGCGAGGCCACAACCGCGGGGGTGTTGACGTGAGTACCGACACCACCGACCGCATCCACGACCTGCTGGGCGTGGGGATCGGCCCGTTCAACCTGGGCCTGGCGTGCCTGGCCGAGCCGCTGGGGTTGGACGCGGTCTTCCTCGACGCCCGCGACGGCTTCGCGTGGCACCACGGGTTGATGTTCGACGACGCCACCATCCAGGTGCCGTTCCTGGCCGACCTGGTGACGCTGGCCGACCCGACGTCGCCGTACTCGTTCCTGAACTACCTCAAGGAGATCGGGCGCCTGTACCCCTTCTACATCCGTGAGAACTTCCAGCCGCTGCGCGCCGAGTACGACGCCTACTGCCGCTGGGCGTCCGACCGGGTCGGCGGCCTGCGCTGGGGCCGGGAGGTGGTCGACGTCCGACGAGAAGAACGGGGCGACGACGACGAGGCGCCCGTCTACCGGGTCACGGCCATCACCCCGGAGGGCACCGAGACCTATCGCACCCGGCACCTGGTACTGGGGATCGGGACGACCCCGTGGGCGCCGATCGACCGGGAGCCGCTGGACGGTGACGGGTCGGTGGCGCTCCACGCGAGCGAGTACCTGCACCGGCGGGACGAGCTGCTGTCGCTGGGATCGGTGACCGTGGTGGGCAGCGGCCAGTCGGCCGCGGAGATCTACCACGACCTGCTCTCGTCCGCCGGCGTCGACGGCCCGCGCATCGACTGGGTGACGCGGTCCCCGCGGTTCTTCCCGATGGAGTACACCAAGCTCACGCTCGAGATGACCTCACCGGAGTACATCGACCACTTCCACGCCCTGCCGGCGGATCAGCGCGACCGGATGCTGCGGGAGCAGCGCTCGCTGTACAAGGGCATCAACGCCGACCTCGTCAACGAGATCCACGACCTGCTGTACCGCCGGTCGGTCCACGGCCTCGCGAGCGGCCTGCTCGCGGCGGCCACCACCCTGGAGGGCGCCACCCGTGCGGCCCGCGAGGCCGACTCCCCCGGCGCGCTGCGCCTGGACCTGAGCTGCGCCGACACCGGGCGGCCCTGGACGCACCACACCGACGGGCTGGTCCTGGCGACCGGCTACTCCCCCACCCCGCCCCGGTTCCTGGACGGGATCGCCGACGAGATCGACCGGGACGAGCGGGGCCGGTACCGCGTGGCCCGCGATCACACCGTCGACCGGGCGCACTCGACGATCCACGTCCAGAACGCGGAGGAGCACACGCACGGGCTGACCGCTCCGGACCTGGGCATGGGCGCGATGCGCAACAGCATCATCCTGCGCTCGATCTGCGGGCGTGAGGTCTACCCGGTCGAGACGTCGATCGCGTTCCAGCAGTTCGGCGCTCCCGCCGGCGGCACCGATCCCACTCGGCCCGCCCCCGCCCACGATTCGCCGACCACCCGGCACCAGGAGGCACGATGAGCCACCCCGTCAGCACAGTCCAGACCCCCGTCAGCACCGTCCACACCCCGGCCGGGATCGTCACGCTCGAGCCACTTGCCCTCGGTGGCAGCACCGACAGCACCGACAGCACCGACGGCACCGACACACTCCGCACGCTGCACGCCTGGCTCGACCATCCCGGCTCGGCCTACTGGGGCATGCAGGGGTCGACGCCGGCGCAGGTCGAGGAATTCCTCGTCGACTGGTCGTCGGACCCGCACCGGCGGGTGCTCATCGTCCGCATCGACGGTCTCCGCGCCGGCCTGGCCGTGTTCTACGACCCCGCCGAGGTCGAGCTCGACGGCCGGTACCCGCACGAGCTCGGCGACCTCGGCATGCACCTGCTCGTCGCGCCGACCCGCACCCCGGTCCCCGGCACGACGGCCGCGGTCATGGGCGCCATCTGCTCCACGGCGTTCGCGGTCCCGATGATCGGCGACGCGCCGGCCCGCCGGGTGGTCGTGGAGCCCGACATCCGGAACACGGCCGTGCACCGGCTCAACGCCCGCGCCGGCTTCCGCGAGGCGGGCCCGGTCGACCTGCCCGACAAGACGGCACTGCTCTCATTCTGTGATGCCGACGCGTTCCGCGAGTCGGAGATCGGCGCCGGGACGCAGGTGATCTCGTCGTCGTCGCCGTCGGACACCCACGCCGGACACGCTCATCTCACCGGCCACGCGATGCGCCGCGCCCACCGCCACCTGTGCGTCAAGGCCCTCGCCGAGTTCTCCCACGAACGGCTCCTCGCGCCCGTCCACGACGCCGCGACGGACACCTACACGGTCCGCGCCGGCGACGAGCGGTGGTCGTTCCGCGCCCGCGTGCTGCCGCTGGAGCACTGGGTGATCGACGAGGCGTCGCTGCGGCGCGAGGTCGACGGCGTGCCGGCGGAACCGGATGCGCAGGAGCTCATCATCGCGCTCGCGCCGGAGCTGGGCATCCCGGAGACGCTGCTCGGCATCTACCTCGAGGAGATCGCCGCGACGCTCGGCTCGGCCGCGTTCTGCCTGCACCACCGCGACCGGCCCGTGCAACAGCTCGCCGAGTCCGGACTCCAGGAGGTCGAGGGGGCGATGACCGAGGGACACCCCGGCTTCGTCGCCAACAACGGCCGAGTGGGCCTCGGCCTCACCGACCGACACCACTTCACGCCGGAGTCCCGCTCGACGGTCCGGCTCGTGTGGCTCGCCGCGCGCCGCGACCTCAGTCACCTGGCCACCGTCGCCGGCCTCGACGAGCGGGAACTCTACGCCCGCGAGTTCGGCGCCGAGGCCCTCGAGCGGTGCGACGACCGCCTGCGCGCGCTCGGGCTCGACCCCGCCGGGTACCGCGTCCTGCCCGTCCACCCGTGGCAGTGGGAGCACAAGATCGCGGTGGCGTTCGCCCCCGACCTGGCCCGCCGCGACCTCGTGTACCTCGGCGAGTCCGACAGCGAGTACCGGCCGCAGCAGTCCGTGCGCACGTTCTTCGACGTCACCCGCCCCGAGCGCGGTTACGTCAAGACCGCCCTGGCCGTGCAGAACATGGGCTTCACCCGCGGCCTGTCGCCGAAGTACATGCGCGACACCCCGGCGGTCAACGACTGGGTGGCCGGCATCGTCGACTCCGACCCGGTGCTGCGGGCGCTGGATTTCCAGATCCTCCGTGAGGTCGCCGCGGTCGGCTACACGGGGGACGCCTACCACCGCGCGGCCGCCGCCGGCGTCTCCGACGAGGGACCCCACACCAAGATGATCGCCGCACTGTGGCGCGAGAGTCCGGTTCCCCGGCTGGTCGACGGTGAGCGGGCCATCACGCTGGCGTCGATGCTGCACGTGGACCTCCACGGGCGGGCCCTCGCCGTCGAACACCTCGAACGCTCCGGCCACGACGCCCGCACGTGGCTCCGTGCGCTGCTCGACGCCTACGTCCTGCCTGTCGCGCGGTGCCTGCTCGCGCACGGGCTGGTGTTCATGCCGCACGGCGAGAACGTCATCGTCGTGCTGGGGCCCGACCACACGCCGCGGCGCGCGCTGTTCAAGGACATCGGCGAGGAGATCGCGATGGTGCGCGACCTCCCGCTGCCCGACGGCATCGAGCGCGTCCGCCACGTCGTGGACGCCGAGACCGCCGCCCTGAGTATCCAGACCGACGTGATGGACGGGGTGCTGCGCCACCTAGCCGGGGTCCTCGACGCCGCCGGTGTGCTCGACGCCGACGCGTTCTGGAACGAGACGCGCCGGTGCCTGGAGGTGCTCGCCCCAGGTGACGCGGGCGACGACGCGGCCGGGCGTGGCGACGCGCGCGACGACGGCGAGGTGCACCGTCCCACCTGGGAGTCGCTGTTCGCCCCGCGGTTCAAGCATTCGTGCCTCAACCGGCTGCAGTTGCGCAACACCAGGCAGATGGTGGACCTGACCGATCAGGCCGGGTCCCTGCAGTTCGCGGGCACCCTGGCGAACCCGCTCGCGGCGCGGTCCGGGGAGGCGTACGACGAGGCGACGAGGCGACAGGGCGCGGCTCCCGGCGCTCGCGGCGATGCGGCACCGCGCCGGCAGCACGACCCGACACCCGTGGGGTGACGGTAGCGTCGACCGTGTGAACGGACGGGAACTCCAGAAGTGCGCGGCCGCGCGGGCGCGTGAGCTTCCGGCGTCCACCCTGGAATTCCCGTTCGGCCCGGACTTCGGCGTGTTCAAGGTCCGCGGCAAGATGTTCATGTTTCACGCCGAGGTCGAGGGCGAGCCCCAGGTGATCCTCAAAGCGCTGCCCTCGGACTCGATGTCCCTCCGCGCCGCGCACGCCGACATCACTCCCGGCTACCACATGAACAAGCAGCACTGGATCTCGCTGCATCCGGGCGGCACCCTGACCGCCGAGATGGTCGACGAGCTCGTCACCGAGTCCTACCGTCTCGTCGTGGCCGGGCTGCCGAAGGACCAGCAGCCCGTCGAGCCGGAGACCTTCGGCCGCGGCCAGCGGGCCTGACCGCGGCTGGGCCGGTCTCCGCGGCGGCCGCTGTCCGGCGCGGGCTCTCGCCGTCTCGGCTCAGTTCGCGGGCGACAACGACGTCTCGGTCAGCGAGCCGAGCTGCTCGCCGACCGATCCCTCGACCGACTCGGTGGCCGACGAGGTGTCGAGCTGATCCGCCAGCGAGCCCCCCACGAGCGGCACTCCGCTGAGGACAGCGCTGACCGATCCGTCGACGTCTCCTGCCAGCAGGGCGTCGGCGGACCGTGCGGCGGGGTTGAGGACCGCGCAGATCACGCCGACCGGCACCTGCAACGGGGCTCCGATCGCATTCGCGGCCAGGCCGGCGGCGCTGCCGACGTTGCAGGCGAAGGTGGCCGCGGAACCGAGCGGCCCCGAGGCGTAGCCGGGCAGCGACCCCGTGACCGAGCCGGGAAGCAGCTCACCGAGTTCGCCCAGCTGGCCGGTCTCGCCGTCCTCGGCGCCGGCACCGCTGCCCCTCTCGGCACCCGTACCGTTCTCGCCATCGGCGGCCGCGGAGCCCGGGATCGAGCCGGTGTCCGCAGGATCAGAGCTCTGAGCTGCTGCAGTGCCCGCCGAGGCGACGAGCAGGGCCGCGGCCAGTGCGCCGACGTACGCGATTGACTTAGTCATGGTGAGCCTCCGAACTCCGGTGCGTCGGGCGGTCTCCCCCGATCAGTTAATGAGGGTCTCATAAATCTCGAGCCCCCGAAGCGTCGTTGCCAATGCGTGATCTTTCTCAGTTCCACCCACGTAGGCCTTGTGGTGTCGAACACGTATGCGTACAATAGAACACGTATTCGAGGCGGGCTGCGGCGCGGCCGCACAGTCGACCACAGGGGGTGGGGCATGGACGGTGATTCCGAGCGCACGGCCGGCAGCCCCGCGTCCCCTGCCGGCCCTGCCGATTCGTCCGGCTCTGCAGGCTCATCCGACCCTGCCGGCTCGTCCGGCCCGGCGGCGTTGACGGGGTTGACGGCGGCGGCGCGGGAGGGGTGGGCGGCGGAGAACCGGGCGGCCGCGCAGCGCCTGGTCGCCTGCTACGCGCTGTTGCAGGAGTGTTGGCGTGAGTACGGGCACGGTATCGACGGCAGTCACGAGGCCCGTCCCGGCCACGCTGTTGTGGACGGGCTCGTCGCGGCGGCCGGGTATGTGGTGGCGGCGATGTCGATCTCCGCCAGGCGCGCGGAGAAGATGCTGTCCTTTGCCTGGGAACTGCACACCCGCTACCCGGCGATCCTGGAGGCCATGGCCGCCGGGCTGATGGAGCAACGCGTCGCCGAACTGCTGGCCCGGCAGATGGCCACCGTCCGCGGGGACGTGTTGGAGCAGGTCCAGCGCCAGGTCGTCGAGGACTACCTCAATGGTGTCGCCGCCGGTATTCGCCTGGGCGATAAGGCCCTGCGCGATGAGGTCGATGCCGTCATCGGTCGCCACGACCCCGACGCCATCCGCCTGCGCAAAGAGGACGCCAGCCGCGGCCGCGGTGTGCGCATCGGCAAGGGCGTCGACGGGATGTCCAGCGTCTCCGCCCTACTGGCCACCGAGGAAGCCGCCGTGTTGGCCGAAGCCCTCGACCAGCGGGTCGCCGAACACCAGGCCGCCGACACCGACGCCACCGCCGCGGCTGCCGCGACGCGGGCCGCCGACCCCGACACCGCCCCGGATGAGCCTGTCGAGCCGGAGCCGAACTACTCCACAGCCGAACGCCGCGCCGACGCCCTGATGTCCCTGATCTGCGGCGACACCCCCACCCACACCGACACCACCACCGACGACACCAGCGGCGCTGACGGCGGCTCGAGCGCCTCCACCGGCGCCAGCGGCAA
>NZ_JAALDU010000562.1 GCF_014145015.1 Dietzia sp. E1
AGGCCGGGAGCAGGGTCAGGCTCCGGTGTTGCGGCCGAAGGTCACCGTCATCGCCACCGGCGACAACGGCCGCGACGAACACGGCGCGCGAGTGGAGTTCACCCGCACCGGCGAAGCCGCCCTGCAGACCCTCATGGAAATACTCGCCACCTCCCACGGGGCCACCTTCGAACAGGTCGACCCCCGCATCGGCGCCGCCGACGACACCGCCGCCGCCCTGAGATACCGGCCGAGCGCCCAGTTGGCGCGCCGGGTCCGGCTCCGCGACGGCAC
>NZ_JAALDU010000563.1 GCF_014145015.1 Dietzia sp. E1
GGCCAGCCGTGCCGCCTCGAGCGCGTGGTCGGGGCCCGCGCCGCGGTCGATGCTCACGATCGCGCCCGCCCACACCCCGTGCCTGCGCGACGCCTCGGCCATGACGGGCAACTGGAACTCGAGCGCCTCCTGGGCGGAGCCGAACGCCACCGCCTTCTCGGGGATCGACGCGAACTCCAGCGCCACGACCCCCTGCGCGGCGGCGTCGGCGATGACCTCGTCCAGGAGCCGCTCGACCCGCTCCGGCGTGTGCAGGAGGTCGATGAGCAGGCCGTACGCGTCGAGGAACCGTGTGAAGTCGGGGTAGTCGACCAGCGGCGGCACCTCGAGGCCGTCCTCCGCGCACCACTGTCGCAGCGTGGCCTCGCGCATCGCCGCCTCGAGGTGGACGTGCAGGTGCGCCTTCGGCAGTGCGGTCAGGCTCCGGCGGGCGGCGTCGGCGGGGCGGACGGCGTCGGTCATTCGTCGGCCTTGACCTCGCGGGCCTCGTCGGCGATGTGCTGGTGCGTCATCGGGTCGGATCCGTCCCATGCGGTGACGTTGCGGGCCTGCGGCAGGTCGTCGCGGTGGAACACGGGGTTGTGGCCCTTGGCCTTCTGTCGCAGGTAGTGGCCGAGCAGCGCCACGGACAGGCCGCCGAGCGGGAGGATCGCGATGAGGTTGATGGTGGCCATGAAGCCCATGAACAGGTCGGCCAGACCCCAGACGAGGTCGACCGAGCCGAGCGCGCCGCCGAACACAGCGAGCAGGACCAGCGCGCGGAAGACGTTGATCGTCCGAGGGCTGTCGCGCAGGAAGTTGATGTTGGCCTCGCCGTAGTACGAGTTGCCGAGGATCGACGAGAAGGCCAGGAAGAAGATGACCACCATGAGGAACGGCACGCCCCACTCGCCGACCTGCGAGGCCAGCGAGTCCTGGGTGAGGGTGATGCCCTCTCGGTCGCCGCCGAACTCGGGGTCGGCGAGCAGGATGATGAACGCCGTGGCCGAGCAGACGACGAGGGTGTCGAAGTAGACGCCGAGCGACTGGACGAGGCCCTGCTTGACGGGGTGGGAGACCGATGCGGTGGCGGCGGCGTTGGGGACCGAGCCCATGCCGGCCTCGTTGGAGAAGAGGCCGCGGCGCATGCCCTGCATGATCGCCGCGCCGATGGTGGCGCCGGCGATCTCGCGGAACCCGAGCGCGTGGCCCACGATGAGGCCGATCATGTCGGGGACCTCGGTGATGTTGATGGCGACGACGATGAGGGCGACGACGACGTAGGCCGCGGCCATGACCGGGACCAGGATCTCGGTGACCGCGGACAGGCGGCGCACGCCACCGAAGATGACGAGGCCCGTCACCAGGGCCAGCCCCAGGCCGATGGCGATCCCGGCCCCGGTGCCCTGGAGGTCGAACTGGTTGCGGACGGACTCGGAGATCGAGTTGGCCTGGACGGCGTTGAACACGAAGCCGTAGGTGACGGTGATGATCACCGCGAACGCCACGGCCACCGGCTTCCAGCCTAGCCCGTCGCGGATGTAGTACGCCGGTCCGCCGACGTACGAGTCCTTGCCCTTGACCTTGTACAGCTGAGCGAGCGTCGACTCGATGAACGCGGTCGCGCCGCCGATGATGGCGATGAGCCACATCCAGAACACGGCCCCGGGCCCGCCGACGGTGATGGCGATGGCCACGCCCGCGACGTTGCCGGTGCCGACGCGGGACGCCGCCGAGATGGTGAAGGCCCGGAAGGCCGAGATGCCCTTCTTGCCCTCCTCGATGTCGGAGGGCTTCTCCGTGATGGTCCGCAGCATCTCCGGGAACAGCCGGATCTGGACGATCAGCGTGGTCACGGAGAAGTACAGCCCGGCGACCACCAGGAGGGCGATGACGCCGTACCAGTAGACGTCGTTGATGCTCGCGACGAGCTCGGTGAGTTGGGTCACGGGTGGTGACACTAGTAACGGGGAGGCGGCTGCGCCACTGAACCTCCACCGCCGAACCCCCGCACCCGGACCTCCTACTCTGGGGGAGTGACTGATGCGGGACCGAGACAGACGCGCGCCGGCGGGCGGGGTGGGAAGCCGACCGTGGCGCGACCGGAGACGCTGGAGCCGACCGCCCCGGATGTCGCCCTGCTCTTCGAGGGCGGGGGTATGCGAGCGGTCCACACGGCGGGCGTGGTCGAGACCTTGATCGAGTCGGGGATCCACACCGGTCTGGCCGCCGGGATCTCGGCGGGGTCGTCTCATCTGGCCAACTACGTCTCCCGTGACGCGGTGCGCGCCCGGAAGAGTTTTGTGGAGATGGCCGCGGACCCGAACTTCGGGGACTGGCGCAGCTTCGCGCGCGGCAAGGGCTTGTTCAACGCGGAGTACATCTACGAGCAGGCCGGCCTGCCGGATCAGGTGCTGCCGTATGACTTCGAGACGTTCGAGGCGAGTGGTACCGCTGCGCGGATCGGGACGTTCCGGTGCTCGGATGGCGAGACGGTCTTCTGGACCGAGGACGACGTCGAGTCGATGGCCGACCTGATGCGGATGGTGCGGTCGTCGTCGACCATGCCGGTGTGGATGCCGCCCGTGCTCATCGACGGCGAGTACTACGTCGACGGGGCCCTGGGCCATGACGGTGGGATCCCGTTGTCGGCGGCGCGCGAGGCGGGGTTCGAGAAGTTCCTCATCGTGCTCACTCAGCCGGAGGGGTACCGGAAGATCCCGCCCCGTCGACTGACGCCGTTTTATCGCTCGTACTTCCGCCGCTTCCCGGCGGTGGGGGAGGCGCTCCTGCATCGCTGGGCGCTGTACAACGAGACGCTCGACGAGATCGAGGAGCTGGAGAAGTCGGGCGACGCGCTGGTCTTCCGACCGGAACGGGTGACGATCAGGAGCTACGAGCGCCGGGTCGACCGGCTCGCGGAGGCGTACGTCTCGGGACGCGAGCAGGCCCGCCGTGAGGTCGACAGCTGGCTGGAGTTCTGCGGACTCTGAGAAGATCTGTCCCGCCGCTCCGGAAAGGCCCAGAAATGCGCGACGCCGCGGTCGTGTTCAGGGCACGACCGCGGCGAAGCGGGAAGGGGTGTGGCTCAGGAACCGAACAGCTCCGCGCCGCCGCCGAGGGTCGTCAGCACGTAGGCGGGGAGGCGCAGCAGCCCGTCGATGGCCGCGGAACCGAACGGCGCGGGGACGAGGTCAGCGGAGCCGGTGGCGAGGCCGTACCAGAAGTCAGAGAACATGGGCTGTCCTTTCGACGTTGGCGCCCACTGTCTGTGGGCTACACCACCAGAAGTTACGACCGCCCTGAGTGCCGTGCCACCGCGAAAGTCACATATTCCCCGGCTTGGTCGCCGGCTAAGGACATTGCGAACTATCGACCTGCTAAATGATCGGTTCGTGAAGAAATGGCCACGCTAAGTAACTTTCGCTCAATTTCGGCGACCGGGTACTCCGCCGATGGGCGACAGGGGACTTCTCGGATCGATCGCGCTACGCGACGCAGTTCCGGCAAGTCGGACGAAGCCCTTGTAGTGTCGAACACATATGCGTAGACTAGAACACGTATTCGAGACAGGTCGCGGCGCGGCCGCACGGCGGACCACGGGGGTGGGGCATGGACGGCGATCCCGGTCGCACGACCGGTAACCCCGCTGCCGCGTTGGCAGGCCTGACGACGGCGGCGCGCGAAGGCTGGGCCGCCGAGAACCGCGCGGCCGCGCAACGCCTGATCGCCTGCTACGCCCTGCTGCAAGAATGCTGGCGCGAGTACGGGCACGGCATCGACGGCAGTCACGAAGCCCGCCCCGGTCACGCGGTGGTCGACGGGCTCGTCGCCGCGGCCGGGTATGTGGTGGCGGCGATGTCCATCTCGGCCAGGCGCGCGGAGAAGATGCTGTCCTTCTCCTGGGAACTGCACACCCGCTACCCGGCGATCCTGGAAGCCATGGCCGCCGGGCTGATGGAACAACGCGTCGCCGAACTGCTCGCCCGGCAGATGGCCACCGTCCGCGGCGACGTCCTCGAGCAGGTCCAACGCCAGGTCGTCGACGACTACCTCAACGGTGTGGCCGCCGGGATCCGCCTGGGCGACAAAGCCCTGCGCGACGAGGTCGATGCCGTCATCGGCCGCCACGACCCCGACGCCATCCGCCT
>NZ_JAALDU010000564.1 GCF_014145015.1 Dietzia sp. E1
AAGATCCAACGCCAGGTCGTCGACGACTACCTCAACGGTGTCGCCGCCGGGATCCGCCTGGGCGACAAAGCCCTACGCGATGAGATCGACGCCGTCATCGGCCGCCACGACCCCGACGCCATCCGCCTGCGCAAAGAAGACGCCAGCCGCTCCCGCGGAGTGCGATTCAGCAAGGGCGTCGACGGCATGTCCAGCGTCTCCGCCCTGTTGGC
>NZ_JAALDU010000565.1 GCF_014145015.1 Dietzia sp. E1
AGAAGCCGCCGTCCTGGCCGAAGCCTTGGACCAACGCGTCGCCGAGCAGGAGTCCGCCGACGCCGACACTGCCCCGGATGCCCCGGGCGAGCCGGAGCCGACCTACTCCACGGCCGAACGCCGCGCCGACGCCCTGATGTCCCTGATCTGCGGCGACACCCCCAACCACCCCGACGCTGCCAACGCTTCCGATGACGCCGCGAGCACAGACGATGCCGCTGACGGCGCCGTGGGCGCGCCCGCCGCCGGCGGCACGGGGCAGGGGCTGGCTCCGGTGTTGCGGCCGAAGGTGACCGTCATCGCCACCGGAGACAACGGCCGCGATGAGCACGGCGCGCGGGTGGAGTTCACCCGCACCGGCGAAGCGGCGCTGCAGACCCTGCTGGAGATGCTCGCCACCTCGGATGGGGCCTCGTTCGAGCAGGTCGATCCCCGCATCGGCGCCGCCGACGAGGCGAACGCCGCCCTGAGATACCGGCCGAGTGCCCAGTTGGCGCGCCGGGTCCGGCTCCGCGACGGCACCTGCCGCCACCCCGGGTGCGCGATCCCGGCCGATGACTGCGACCTGGATCATGTGGTGCCGTTCAACCACGCCGACCCCGCCGCCGGTGGCCTGACGGTGGAGGCGAACCTGGTCAGTCAATGCCGGCGCCATCACCGGTTCAAAACGTTCTCCGACTGGACCTACAAGCTCCAGCCCGACGGCACCCTGATCGTGACCACCCCAGATGGCACCGTCATGCTCACCCGACCCGACGGGCCGCTGGCCCAGTACCGACGCGAGGAACAACGCTGCGAGGCCGATGCCTGGGCGCGTCAGCAGCGCCGCAACCCCAGCCCCGTCTACGGGGCCGGGGTCCTGGACGAGGCGACCTACTTCGCCCGCCGCGCGCAACGCCTGGCCCGCGAACGCGCCCGCACCGCCGCCCGCAACGCAGCCGAAGCCACCGGCGCTCCGCCATCCGAGACCACCGCCGAGACAGCCCCGGGCCCGGACTCGGGTCCGAACTCGAACTCGGCCCCGGTCCCGACCCCGGCCCCGCGCGGAAGGGTGACCCCAGCCGAGGCAAGTCGCTGGTGGGAACGCAACAAACCCACCGACAGCACCCT
>NZ_JAALDU010000566.1 GCF_014145015.1 Dietzia sp. E1
GTCGCTCACGCCGCCCACCGAAGCCACCGCCGACACCACCCCGGACCCGAACCCGAATCCGGACTCGAACGCGGCCCCGGGCCGGGCCCCGCGTGAGCGTATGACCCCCGCCGCGGCCAGCCGCTGGTGGGAACGCAACAAACCCACCGACAGCACCCTGGAGAAAGCCATCCTCCACGCCCTCCACGAGCACCTCGACGAACTCCTCCAACCACCACCACCCTTCTGAGGCAGTCGCCACGGCGGGCGAGCCGCCGGTTACCGCCCTCACCAGGGGCGGATGAGGGATGGTGAAGTCATGACAGAGATCCCTCTCGAGCCCTCCGCCCATTCGCTGGCCGATGTCATGCCGTCTGTCGCTGCGTCGCTGGGCTCCGGCCACCACAACCCGCTCGCGATAGCGCCAGCTAGCGATGCCGTCCTGGTTCTCGTCGATGGTCTCGGCGCCGAGCTGATCCGCAGGTACGCCGCCGACGCCCCGACGCTCGCCGTCATGTCCTCCCGGATGATCTCCGCGGGCTTCCCGGCGACGACCGCGACCAGCCTGACGAGCCTCGCCGTAGGCGCTCCGTGTTCCAAGCACGGGCTCGTGGGGTACAGCTTCCGAATCTCGGACGACGCCGACGACACCGCCGTCTCGTTCAATCCGTTGCGCTGGACCCTCGACTCGGCTGACGGCCCGTCGGCGATGGATCGCTTCCCACCGCGGAGAATCCAGCAACGGTCGAGCCTGCTCGAACATCTCGCCTCAGACGGCGTCGACGTCACCTACGTGATGCGTGAGGAGTTCCGCGAATCAGGACTGACCCGGGCGGCTTTCCGGGCGGACGGGGGATTCCGCTCTGCTGTCTCCCTCGACGAGGTGAAGCAGGGAGTGATCAACGCTGTGGGCCGCCCCTCGCGATCCAGGCGCTTCGTCTACGCGTACTACGGCGACCTCGACCTCATCGGACACATCCACGGCCCCGGCTCTCCGGAGTGGCTGGAGTCGCTCCGCGCTGTCGACGCCTTCATCGCCGACCTCGCCACCGATCTCCCCCGCGACTGCAGGCTCATCGTCACCGCGGACCACGGAATGGTCAACGCCGAGACCGTCGTCGATATCGACCACACGCCCGCCCTCCTCGCCGATGTCGAAATCGTCGCCGGCGAAGCTCGCGTCCGTCACGCGTACGCACGCCCGGGCGCAGCGGACGACGTCCTCCACGCGTGGCGAGCCGAACTGGCCGGTCACGCCCGCGTGATCAGCCGCGAGCAGGCCATTGACGAGCGTCTCTTCGGTCCCGATCGCACCTACGCCGACCGGCTCGGTGATGTCATCGCCATCGCGAGCGGCGGCGTCATCCTCTCGCGGTCGGAGCACGAGCCGATGGAGTCGTCCCTCCTGGGCCACCACGGCGCCAACACCGCGGCGGAGCAACACATCCCGCTCATCCTCCGGTGATCCCGGCGTCGGCGCCCCACGCCGGCGTCAGCAGGTCACGAGAACCGACGGATCGCTGGTGGTGTCCAGCCACCGACCGTAGGCCGGGGGCCCTGCCGCGCGGACATCTGCGCACAGTTCCTGTCGGGTGTAACCCGACGCCCGGTAGACGGCGTAGATGACGTTGCCGTTCTCGTCGCGCGGCCGCAGTGACGGACACGCCATGTCCGTGCGTAGGTAGGACGCTCCCGGGAACCTGGCCAAGGCAGACGCGATCTCCTGGGCGTAAGAGCCCGGGGTGACCGCAGAATAGAGGACGACGATCCCCCGGCCGTCACACGCCGGCCGGGACATCGGTGTGTCGAGTCCCAGGTCACCGACGGTCGCGGCGGGTTGCGGCGCGGCCGGCGCCCTCGGGGCCGCCGGCGCCGCCTGTGGAGTCGGCGCGGACGGCGAGCTCGGCGCCTCCGCCGACGGGACGACCGGGCTCTCCGTCGCTACGGGAGCCGTGATGGGAGCCGCACCGGGCGCAGCGGTGGGCTGATCGTCCTGCGACGCGACGAGGTAACCGACCCCCGCTGCGAGCACGAGGAGCAGCACCACGACGATCCCGCCCAGCACCCATACCGCAGTGTTCCGACCCGGCGACCGGAGGTCGTTGTACGGCGCGTACCGCCAGTCATCGGAGTCCCAGCCGTTCCCGGGCGATCTGGTCATGTCCACCACCGTCGACAGGGCCGGGTCTCCGACCGATTCCGTCTGAATGACGATTATTTTATCCGCGGCGGGGTCCAAAAGTCTTCGAATCGAGCCAGGGAGGCGTGGAACCGAACCGGCAATCCCGCGCGTCGAACAGGGTGCACGGAAATACGGCCAACAGCGACGCCACCACGGCCAGCGAGGCGGATATGAGAACGCGGGTATGAGAACGACGACGACGAGCGCCACCAGAGCACCAGGCTGCTTCCACCGGGATGCGCGGGACCGTCAGGGGGAATCGGCGCGGATGGTGGTCGGACCCACGGTGGGGCCACGATGACCGGGCCTCTCGACGTCACCCCGGTCGAGCTGACGGATCTCGCCCGGCGCGTGGCCGGATACGGCGACCAGATCGGCGGGATCACCCCGGAGGGCGACCTCACCGCGCTGGCGAATGCCGTGAGGGGCAGCAGGGTCGCGGCCATCGCGAGCACGCTCGGCGCGCGGCTGAGCCAGTCCGCCGACAGGCTGAGCTCTGACTTGTCGGAGGAGGCGGGCCGCCTCCGGACCGCGACCGGGGTCATCGTCGCTGCGGACGGCGACAACGCCGCGATGTTCGGCGGGAGGTGAACCGGTGCCGATACGGGTCAGCGACGCACTCGCGTGGCAGGTGGACGACGCAGAATCGCGCCTGAGCGCGGTCCGCGCGGGTATCACCGCGACGGATGACGTCGCGGACCGGCTGCGGGACGATGCGGAGAGGGTGCTGGACGGGATGGAGGGTCAGTCCGTCGACGCGGCGCGCTCATCGGTTCAGGATCTGCGTAGGCGCACATTCGCACTCGGCGACGACCTGCGCAGCACCGCGAATCCGCTCTCGTCGTTCGCTCGATCCGTTGCCATCCACCGTGATCGGCTGCAAGCGGGCGTGGAGGCGGTACTCCGACAGGGGGCGACCGTCGCGGAGGACGGGAGCGTGGTGTGTCCTTCCGACATGGAGGCGACCCGGGTGCGAGAACTCCGCGAGCTCGAAGTGACCGTCAAGGACGCGCTCGGTGCGATCGACTCTCTGGACGTCGAGACGGCGGACAAGCTCACCCGTCTCTACGAGACCATTGCCGACCACAGCAACAACGTCGATGCCAAGACGATCACCGTCGGCGTGGTGAACTCGGTGATGACGGAACCACTGGCCGCCGCGATCGCCGCCGGCGACGACGGACTGCGCAGCACCCGGGTCGTCGCCAAGGGGCTCGGCCCGTTCGGGTCTGCGCTGAGCTTCGTGGCCGGGGTGTACGGCGCGCCGGAGGACGAGCCGTTGACGGAGACGCTCGCCGCCGAGGGCGCCGGTCTCGGAGCGGGGCTCGCGGCGAGCGTCGTCGGTTCCGCCGTAGCGGGTGGCCTGGCCGGAAGCATCGTTCCCGGCGCGGGGACGGTGGCCGGAGTACTCGGGGGCATCGTCCTCGGCACGATTGCCAGCGCCAAGGCGTCCACGCACCTCCGCGACCGATTCGACGACCAGCGGCAAGGTGGGTGAGGGTGATGTCCCAACCAGCACCGGACTCTGCCGCCCGGACCATCGAGTGGACCTACCGCGTCGCCCAGAACCCTCGTTGGCTGCTGGCGTTCGCGGCCCTGTGTTGGTACGCCGGACAGGTCATATGGGCTGCCACGTCGATCGACGTCTGGTGGTTTCTCGGTGTCATCGACCCGGTGCGCGCCGCGTACTCCGAGCGGCCCGACCCCGTGGAGCTCGCGTATCTCGGGTCCAATGCGATGGTCGCCGTGCTCGTTCCGACCGCCACAGGTTTCGTCCACCTCAGGACTCCACCCCGAATCGATGAACCCCGAACACCGATTCCCGCATACGGGCACTGGCGCCTCCACATTCCTTTCGTGGTCGCGATGACGCTGAGCTCATGGGCGCTGATCCACTGGTTCTCCGATCCCGACTACGACAACCTCTGGTCTCAGGTCTCGGCCTACGTGGCCCTGGCGATCGGGTGGGCGGGCATGACCCTGGTCGGCTGGTCCCTCGTCGCCGGAGGTCACCGTCGCGCGCTCGTCTTCACACCCGGGGCGCTGCACTACACGCGCGGGTACTTCCAGGCCACCATCCCGTGGGACTCCGTCACCGCACTCCGACCCGTGTGCGACGCCAACATCAAGAACGGGGGCCCTGGCGAGATTCACCGGCCCTCCCACCGCAATATCCGCGCGGGGGTCCAGATGTTCGTTCGCGAAGGAGTGGAGACCAGAAGGAAGACCATGCTCTTCCGTATCGACGATCAGGACGTGATCGGCGTGGACTGCTCCGGTTACAAGATCGAGCCGAACACTCTCATCAACGCCATCTACCTCCTCGTGGAGAACCCCGGGCTCCGGCCACTGCTGGACACTCCCGAGTGCGCCGAGTTCTTCGTGGGTCCGGACTGGAACACGCGTCGGACGATGCGCGTCGGCGATCGGTGGGATCGGACCACGGGCGAGATCGTTCGCGCCGAAGAAGGGGACACGCCATGACGACGCTCACCGAGTTCCTCGAGGCCGGCGGCAGGGTTCTCGAACCGCTGGACGACCCCTCCCTCGCCCGGCTCGACCCCGGCGACGGGTGGCAGCTACTGGACCAGAACGAACCGGTGCCGAACGTCGCGATCTGGGCACACCCCCGGTTGTATCGCGAGGGGTTCCAACCGACCGTCATCATCTCGCTGGCACGCGTCACCCCCGCGGTCGACCTCGGAACGTTGCTGGACCGGCTCGACGACACGGCCGCGACGCTCGAACGATGGCGGGTGCGGGCCGCCGACAGGGTGGTGGACGACCGGGGTCGACTGGTCTCGGACACCCTCGGCGGGTTCCGCGTGGGCCCTCACGAGCTCACCGCGTCGACGATCGCCACCGTGTGGCAGGAGAGCGGCGCGACGGTGCTGCGTCAGGTGGTGGTCACGACCTTCACCGACCAGGTGACGACGCACTCGGGCGTCCTGCGGACGCTGGGCTGACCGGGCGCGTCCACCGGATGCGGGCCGACGGGGTCGTTACTACGGTCGGGAGTATGCGTGAAGGCGCATAGCACGACCAGAGAGGAGCCCGAATATGAAGGCAGTCACCTGGCACGGCAAGCGCGACGTCCGCGTCGAGGACGTCCCCGATCCCAGGATCCAGGAGCCCACCGACGCGATCGTCAAGATCACCAGCACCAACATCTGCGGTTCCGACCTGCACCTGTACGAGGTCCTCGGGCCGTTCATGCACGAGGGCGACATCCTCGGCCACGAGCCGATGGGGATCGTCGAGGAGGTCGGCGCCGAGGTGACCGACCTCAAGCCCGGGGACCGGGTGGTGATGCCGTTCCAGATCTCCTGCGGGCACTGCTACATGTGCGACAAGGGCCTCAACACCCAGTGCGAGACCACCCAGGTCCGCGACCAGGGCATGGGCGCGATGCTGTTCGGGTACTCCGAGCTGTACGGCAGCGTCTCCGGCGGGCAGGCCGAGTACCTGCGCGTGCCCCAGGCGCAGAACACCACCATCAAGGTGCCGCATGAGCACGCCGACGACCGCTACCTCTACCTGTCGGACGTCCTGCCCACCGCGTGGCAGGCGGTCGACTACGCCGAGATCCCCGACGGCGGCACGGTCGTCGTGCTGGGCCTGGGGCCGATCGGTGACATGGCGGCCCGGATCGCCGCCCACCACGGGCACCGCGTCATCGGTGTGGACCCCGTCCCCGAGAGGCGGGCACGCCAGGCCCACCGCGGCGTCGAGGTCATCGACCCCACGGACGTCCCCGGCGAACTGGGCGACGTCATCCGCGACATGACGGGCGGGCGCGGCCCCGACTCGGTCGTCGACGCCGTGGGCATGGAGGCCCACGGCTCCCCCGCCGCCAGCGCCGCGCACGCGGCCGTGGGCATGCTGCCGAAGTTCCTCGGCAAGAAGATGATGGAGAACGCCGGCGTCGACCGGCTCGACGCATTCTACTCGGCGATCGACATCGTGCGCCGCGGTGGAACGATCTCCCTGTCCGGCGTGTACGGCGGAAGCGCCGATCCCCTGCCCATGCTCACGCTGTTCGACAAGCAGATCACGCTGAAGATGGGCCAGGCCAACGTCAAGCGCTGGGTGCCCGACATCATGCCGCTGCTCACCGACGACGACCCGCTGGGCGTCGACGACTTCGCGACCCACCGGCTGCCGCTGGCGGACGCCCCGCGCGCGTACGAGATGTTCCAGAAGAAGCAGGACGGCGCAGTGAAGGTGGTCCTCCAGCCGTGACAGAACTCGCGCGGCTCCTGCTGATCCGCCACGGACAGAGCATCGGCAACGTCGCCGACGACCGCGCCCGCGCCGCGGGCGCACACCGCCTCGACCTCGACCACCGTGACGCCGACACCCCGTTGTCGGACGTCGGGGGCGGCCAGGCGCGCGCGGTGGGCGCCTGGCTCGGCGAGCTACCGGAGGAGCTCCGGCCCACCGTGTGGCTGACCTCGCCGTACCGCCGGGCGGCCGACACCGCGTCCCTCGCGCTCGAGTCGGCGGG
>NZ_JAALDU010000055.1 GCF_014145015.1 Dietzia sp. E1
GGCCGCCGATCGCCCGGCCGACGCCCCCGCCGCGTCGCAGCCCGCTGCGGTGCCCCCGTCGGACGAGCCGACCGAGAAGCAGGACGCGCCCGCCGCGGCATCGGACAAGACCCCGGCGCCGAAGGCCGCCAAGGCCCCGGCCGAGAAGATCGAGGCCGCGCCTGTTCCCGCTGGTCCGACGCCTCCGGCCAAGACCGCCAAGTTCGTGGAGAAGTTCCTGGCGCGCCACGGCGGGTCGGCGGACGTCGTCCTCCAGCCGGTCGGTCGCCGCGGCGTCCGTATCACCCTCGTGGGTGCCGACGGCGTCCTCGGGGACACGATGGTGGACTCGCTGTCCGAGGCCGAGGCGGTCCGCGACGGCATCTCCGGCCTCACCGGCTCGGATTGGACCCGCGAGCTCGTGTCGCGCACCGATGTCCCGGCCGGGCACTGGAAGCGCATGGCGGGATCGGGCGCCCTGGTCTGACCGCCCGGGCGCCGGACCCGCTCCCGGGCCCGGCGCCGGAACGCGAGAATCCGCTACTCCACCCACGGATCCGCTACCCGTACAGGGGTAGCGGATCCGGGTCCGGGGTAGCGGATTCCGGCGTTCCAGGGCGTTTCGGGGCGCTGGCGCGTGCGTCGACCGGCGCCCGCCCGCTCCGGCGCCCGCCCACTCCGGGGTCGGTCAGCGTGCGGCGGACGCGGGGATCCGGTCGCGGATGACCCCGGCGGCCCACAGGGCGCCGGTCACGGCGGTGATCGCGCCGGCCAGGGTCACGTGCGCCACGACGAGGACCTCCGGGACGCCGAGCTGGTACTGGGTGATGCCGATGACCGCCTGCGCGGCGATGAGCCCGATGAGGATCGCGCACCGCCGGATCGCGGGCCCCTCGGTCCGCAACGCGATGAGTCCGCCGAGCAGGCCGATGAGCAGACAGACGTAGCCGATCATCAGCTCGGCGTGGAAGTGGACGAGCCACTGGATAGGCAGCTGGAGGCGGTCGGCGGCCTCGATGCGGGCATCCCCGGCGTGGGGACCGGCGCCGGTGACCATGGTCCCGGTCGCGAGGACGCCGGCGAGCAGGACCGCCGACAGGGCCGTGAGCCAGGCGAGCGGCCGGGGCACCACGCGCTTCGGCGGGGCGGTGTCGTCCTCTCCGATCCGGACGTACAGTACCGCCGCCACCCAGGCCAGGAGCATGGACGGCAGGAGGTGCAGCGCGACGGTCCACCACACGAGGCCGGCGAGCACGGTGATGCCGCCGATGACGGCCTGCGCGACGATTCCCAGCGGCATCGCGAGGGCGAGCACCTTCAGCTCGGTGCGTCGCCCCGCGCGGAAGACCGCGAGGATCAGGGCGGCGGCCACGGCGACCAGGACGAACGTGAGGAGTCGGTTGCCGAACTCGATGGCCTGATGGATGGCGGGCCCGGCGCCGGGGACGGGGACGAAGCTGTCCTGGTTGCAGCGCGGCCAGGTCTCGCATCCGAGCCCCGAGGCGGTCACGCGGACGGTGACGCCGGTGGTCATGATGCCGATCTGGGCGATCACGTTCGCCAGGGCGATGCCCTTCTGGGCCCGCAGGGACGGCATCGGCAGCCGGGAGAGCGGACCGCCGGATCCCTTCGACGCGGGCGCGGCCGGGGCTCCGGAGGTCGGGGCGTGCGATGTCGAGGTCACGGCCCCGATTCTAGGCCGCGCGGCGTCGGCCTCTGCTATCAGGTGAACGAGAAGTGACGCACGGCAAACCCGCCGCAGACGGCGGTCCACAGGGCCAGGGACAGCGCGGCCAGGGCGGGGACGCCGCCGCCGGTCGCGGTGACCAGTGCGGTGGTCAGCGCGTAAGAGGGGACGACGACGAGGAGGTCGTGGACCGCGGTGGGGAGATCGACCACCCCGATCGCGAGTCCGGCCCCACCGATGAGGACGAACCAGATGAGGTTGGCCAACGCGAGGACGATCTCCGCGCGCAGGGTGCCCCCGAGGAGCAGTCCCATCGAGGAGAACGCGACCGAGCCGAGGGCCACCGCCACGGCACCGAGCGCGAGCCCGGCGAGGTCGGGACGCCATCCGAGGACGGCCGCGATGGCCCCGAGGATGACGGCCTGCCCGGCCACCAGCACCAGGGTCGCGAGCATCTTGCCCGCGATGATGACGGCCGGCGGCAGCGGGGTGCCGCCGAGGCGTTTGAGGGCGCCGTAGCGCCGGTCGAAGCCGACGGCGATCGCCTGCCCGGTGAACGCGGTCCCCATGACGGAGATGGTCAGCACCGCGGTGATCGCGTGGTCGATCCGGGGTTCGGGCACGGCGCCGAACTCGATGGCGGTGAGGCCGAACAGGATGGCGACGGGAATCACCAGCGCCACCAGCAGCTGCTCGCCGTTGCGGAGGAACAGCGCCAGTTCCATGCGGGTCTGTGCCGCGGCCATCCGGGCGACGGACGCCGGGGCGGACGGCCGGGCGAACGTGCCGGGGGCGAAGCGGTTTCCGTCTTCGGGGGCGTGGGTCATCGCAGTTCCCGTCCGGTCAGGTCGAGGAAGACCTCCTCGAGGCTCCTGGTGCGGGTGGCCAGGGAGGTGAGCTGCACGCCGGCCCGCTCGAGCGCGGCGCACATCGCTGTCATGAGGGCGGGGGAGACGGGGCCGTGGACCTCCAGCACGCCGGCCGCGGTCCCCGCGGCGACGGTGTGCTCGCCGCCGAGGACGTCCGCGAGCAGGGACGGGGACACCTCGCCGTCGACGACGAGGGTGACCCCCTCGGCGGTCCCGGCGCGTTCGAGCTCCGCCGGGCTGCCCGAGGCGACGCGCCGTCCGTGGTCGACGATCACCACCTCGTCGGCGAGGGACGCCGCCTCGTCCATGAGGTGGGTGGTGAGCAGGACGGCCGCGCCGTCGCGACGCAGCGCGTGGACGAGGTCCCACACGGCCCGCCGTGACTGGGCGTCGAGGCCGGCGGTGGGTTCGTCGAGGAACACCAACTCCGGCCGCCCGATCACCGCCATCGCGAGGGACAGGCGCTGCTGCTGCCCGCCCGACAGGCGGCGGTAGGGGGTCCTCACGTGGTCGCGGAGGCCGAGTTCGCCCAGGAGCCAGTCCGGGTCGAGGGGGTCCGCGTAGTAGGAGGCGACGAGGTGGAGCATCTCGCCGACCCGCGCGGCCGGGTAGGCGCCGCCGCCCTGCAGCATCATGCCGATGCGGCTGCGCACGCGTTGGCGGTCGGTCACCGGGTCGAGGCCGAGCACTCGGACGGTTCCGGCATCGGGGCGCACGAAGCCCTCGCAGATCTCGACCGTGGTGGTCTTGCCGGCACCGTTCGGTCCGAGTAGCGCCATGACCTGACCGCGTTCGAGCCGCAGGTCCAGGCCCGCGACCGCGGTGGTGGCGCCGAACCTCTTGACGAGTCCCTCGACGTGCAGTGCGGGGGAGTCCGTCGATGAGGTCACGGATGCCGATTGTAGGCCCGCCCGGCTAGCGGTACCGCAACAGCCCCGGCCACCGGAAGAGGGCGATCAGCAGCACCGCGACGATCACGACCGTCGCCGTCCACGCCTGGACGGTGACGAACGGCGGCAGCCCCGCGCCGGGCGGCAGGGTGAAACAGGCGAGGAAGGCGCTGACCGCGACCACCGGGACGCGGAACTCCCACCGGGACGCCCACGCCGCGAGGGGGACGAGCGCCCAGAGGATGTACCAGGGATGGACCACGGGGAAGCACAGCACGATCGCCGCCATGGAGACCCCGAGCCCGCCCACCGGGTCGATGCGGCCGGCCTGGACCGCGAAGAGCATGCGGACGGTGAAGGCGCCGGCGATCACGAGGGCCGCGGTCTGGACCATCACGAGGATCTGCGCGGTGTGGTCGCCCAGCCCGAGGTACTGACCGATCCCGCCGACCAGCACGCCGAGGGCGGTCGGTGGGGACAACCAGCTCCGCAGCGAGGTCGCGGCGCCCAGCTTGGTGACCCAGCCGAGGCCCGACGAGGTGGCGGCCATGGCCACCCCGGTGGTGACGCCCGAGAGGAGGACCATCACGGCCGCGGCCCGGATCGTGGCCCGCCAGTCGCCACCCCATCGGCGGGCGAGTGCCATGCCGACGAAGCCGAGGGCGACGATGGTCGGCAGCTTGACCAGGGCCGACCCGGTGATGAGGACGGTGCCCAGGACGAAGAGCGGGATCGTGCCGCGCCCGCGGCCCGCGTGGTCGACGGCGCGGAGGGCCAGCACCAGGCCGACGGCCAGGAGGCCCATCATCAGGGACTCGGAGTGGATGCCGGAGACCAGGTGGAACAGCACGAGCGGGTTGGCGACCGCCAGCCACAGTGCCGCCACGTCCGACACGCCGCAGTACTCGGCCAGTCGCGGCACCGCCCAGCCCAGCATGAGGATGCCGATCACGGCCACGACGCGGTGCAGGACGGTCCCCGTCACCACGTCGTCGCCCGTGAGCGTGTGGATGGCCTTCTGTACGCCCAGGTAGAGCGGTCCGTACTGGTTGGGCGTGTCGCGCCAGATGTCGGGGACGTTGATCGTGAGCGCGTGGCCGGTCCCGAGCGCCGAGACCGGTCCGCGCTCGTAGGGGTCGTCCAGCGCGTTGCCGATGGCGCCCTGGGCGAGGTAGCTGTAGACGTCCTTGCTGAACATCGGGGGCGCGAGGGCCAGCGGGAGAGCCCACGAGGCGATCACCCTGTCGAGGGTCGCCCGGTCGATGCGCCCGCTCATCCGGCCCCGGCGATCGCGCCCCAGCACGTACGGGGCGAGGAGCAGCCAGCAGAGCGTCACCACGACCATCCCGGCCATGACCACCGTCATCGAGGACTGCTGGAGGCGGAGCCAGAGCCCGAAGAGGCGCTCACCGGCGATCGGGTTCTGCAGCACCGGCAGCGCGCCCGCGCCGAGGGCTCCGACCGCCATAGCGACGGACGCCGTGGTGCCGATGCGCCGGATGCGCCTCAGTCGCGCCATCTCCGCGGACGGCGGGGAGCCGGTGGACCGCTCCTGCGTGTGGAGCCGTGAGGTGACCGAGCCCGCGCCGCGTGTCGGGACGTCGCGTGCCATCGTCTCGTCCCTCCTCCACCTGGAGCCGTCGGGCAGGTCGGCGCCCCGAGGGGCGCGCCCGGGGGTGGGGGAATAATTCCGAAACGAAAGTGTTGCGTAATATCAGGAGGTGCGCCCCGCCCGGGCGCACAGAGCATATCCGGAAGGGAGTGGCGTATGAGCGTGCAGCACGCGATGGACAGCGGTACGCGCCCCGACACGCGCTCGACGATCCGGGAGCTCCTGCTGGAACGCGGAGCGCTGACCGCGGCCGAGATCGGACAGGAACTGGGGCTCACCGCCGCAGGGGTCCGACGCCACCTGGACCACCTGGTCGAGGCTGGCGAGGTGGAGGCCGCGCGCACCCGTCCGGCGGGGACCCGCGGTCGCCCGGCCAGGGCGTTCCAGGTGACGGCCACGGGCCGGAGCACCGCACGGCACGGGTACGATCACCTGGCGGTCGAGGCCTTGACGGCACTGCGGCGCATCGGCGGCGCGGAGGCGGTCTCGGAGTTCGCCCGCGAGCGGGTGCGCTCGGTCATCGGACACGTCCGACCGGCCGAGGGGGCCCATGACGTCGAGCGCGCCGCGACCGACATCGCCGTGGCGTTGTCGAAGGCGGGCTACGCGTCCTCCGTGGAAGACGCCGGGAGGGGGCTGCAGATCTGTCAGCACCACTGCCCGGTGTGGAACGTCGCCTCCCGGTTCCCCGAACTCTGCGAGGCCGAGCAGGAGGTGGTGTCCGAGATAGTGGGCACCCACGTCCAGCGTCTCGCGACCATCGCGGGCGGTAACTGCGCCTGCACCACGAACATCCCGACCGGGACCGTGACCGCGGAGGATCTCGCGGCCACGATCCCCGCACCGGCCGGCGCATCCGCGCCGGCACCGACCGCCGAAAGGACAGTGCGATGACCATCACCCCCGATCAGGTGACGGCCGACGTCACCGAGCCGACCACCGATGAGGAGCGGATCGCCTCCATCGGCCAGTACAACTACGGCTGGCACGACTCGGACGATGCCGGTGCCGCCGCGCAGCGAGGCCTGTCCGAGGCGGTCGTGCGTGACATCTCCGCCAAGAAGAACGAGTCCGAGTGGATGCTCGACAAGCGGCTCAAGGCTCTGAAGATCTTCGAGAAGAAGCCGATGCCGAAGTGGGGCTCGGACCTGTCCGGGATCGACTTCGACAACATCAAGTACTTCGTCCGGTCCACGGAGAAGCAGGCCACCAGCTGGGAGGACCTGCCCGAGGACATCAAGAACACCTACGACAAGCTCGGCATCCCCGAGGCCGAGAAGCAGCGGCTCGTGGCCGGCGTGGCCGCGCAGTACGAGTCCGAGGTGGTCTACCACCAGATCCGCGAGGACCTGGAGAGCCAGGGTGTCATCTTCATGGACACCGACACCGCGCTCAAGGAGCACCCGGAGTTCTTCGAGGAGTACTTCGGCTCGGTCATCCCCGCTGGTGACAACAAGTTCTCCGCCCTGAACACGGCGGTGTGGTCCGGCGGCTCGTTCATCTACGTCCCCAAGGGCGTCCACGTGGACATCCCGCTGCAGGCCTACTTCCGCATCAACACGGAGAACATGGGCCAGTTCGAGCGGACGCTGATCATCGTCGACGAGGACGCGTACGTCCACTACGTCGAGGGCTGCACGGCGCCGATCTACAAGTCGGACTCCCTGCACTCCGCGGTGGTCGAGATCATCGTCAAGAAGGGCGGCCGCTGCCGCTACACGACCATCCAGAACTGGTCGAACAACGTCTACAACCTCGTGACCAAGCGCGCCCGTGCCGAAGAGGGCGCCACCATGGAGTGGATCGACGGCAACATCGGCTCCAAGGTCACCATGAAGTACCCGGCCGTGTGGCTCACCGGTGAGCACGCCAAGGGCGAGGTGCTCTCGGTGGCGTTCGCCGGCGAGGGCCAGCACCAGGACACCGGCTCCAAGATGCTGCACCTGGCGCCCAACACCTCGTCGAACATCGTCTCCAAGTCGGTGGCGCGTGGCGGTGGACGCTCGGCGTACCGCGGGCTGATCCAGATCAACCCCGGCGCCAAGGGCTCCAAGTCCAACGTCGAGTGCGACGCCCTGCTCGTGGACAACATCAGCCGGTCCGACACCTACCCCTACATCGACATCCGCGAGGACGACGTCACGCTGGGGCACGAGGCCACGGTCTCCAAGGTGAGCCAGGACCAGCTGTTCTACCTCATGAGCCGCGGCCTGGCCGAGGAAGAGGCGATGGCCATGATCGTGCGCGGGTTCGTCGAGCCGATCGCCAAGGAGCTCCCCATGGAGTACGCGCTCGAGCTCAACCGCCTGATCGAACTGCAGATGGAAGGATCGGTGGGCTGACCCCATGACCGACACGACCACCCCCGAGACCGGGTCCGCCCCGGCCCCCCTCACGGACCGCTACGGCGTCCCCGTCGACGCGACGAAGGGTGACCAGTTCACCTCGTACGACGTCGGCGCGTTCGAGGTCCCCAGCCACAAGGACGAGATCTGGCGGTTCACCCCGCTGCGTCGCCTGCGCGGTCTCCACGACGGCTCCAACGTCACCGCGACCGGTCGCCTGACGGCGTCCGTCGCCGAGCGGGAGGGCCTCACCGTCGAGACCGTCGCGATGGACGACAAGCGCGTCGGCGAGGCCGGGGCGCCCCGCGACCGCGTGGCCGCGCAGGCGTTCAGCTCGGCCACCGAGGCCTCGGTCATCACCGTCGCCAAGGAGGTCGTGCTCGACGAGCCCGTGTACGTCACCGTCGATGGTCCGGGCGAGGGCGAGTTGGCCTACGGCCACACCCAGGTCCGCCTCGAGCCGTTCGCCAACGCGACCTTCGTCGTGGACCAGCGCGGTGGCGGCACGATCGCCGAGAACGTCGAGTTCATCGTGGGCGACTCCGCCCACCTCGAGGTCGTCCTCATCCAGGACTGGGACGACGACGCCCTGCACCTGGCCGGACATCACCTGCAGGTCGGCCGCGACGCGACGCTGACCTACACCACGGTGACGTTCGGCGGCGAGGTCGTGCGCATCTCCCCGTTCGCGCGGTTCACCGCGCCCGGCGGCACGGTCACGCTCAACGGCCTGTACTACGCCGACGACGGGCAGCACCTCGAGCACCGCCTGCTGGTCGACCACTCGGTTCCCAACTGCACCTCGCGCATCCTGTACAAGGGCGCGCTGCAGGGGGACGCCTCGTCGAACCTCCCGGACGCGCACACCGTCTGGATCGGCGACGTCCTCATCCGGGCTGCGGCACTGGGCACCGACACGTACGAGATGAACCGCAACCTCGTGCTCACCGACGGCGCCCGCGCCGACTCGGTGCCGAACCTCGAGATCGAGACCGGCGAGATCGCCGGTGCCGGCCACGCCAGTGCCGTCGGCCGGTTCGACGAGGAGCACCTGTTCTACCTCATGTCGCGGGGCATCCCCGAGGACGTCGCCCGACGCCTCGTCGTCCGCGGGTTCTTCGGCGAGGTGATCAACCGCATCGGCGTGCCCGAGGTGCGCGAGCGGGTCACCGAGGCCGTCGAGCTGGAGCTGCAGTCCTCCGGCGTCTGACCGAGCCCGCTAGCCCCCGATCATCCCCCGAAGACTTCTCACACAGATTGCGAGCACACCAATGACCACTCTCGAGATCAAGGGCCTTACGGCCCGCGTCGCCGCGACCGAGGACTCACCCGAGACCGTCGAGATCCTCAAGGGCGTCGACCTGACCATCGAGTCCGGGCAGACCCACGCCATCATGGGCCCGAACGGCTCCGGCAAGTCGACCCTGGCCTACGTCATCGCCGGCCACCCCAAGTACGAGGTCACCGGCGGCACCGTGACCCTGGACGGCGAGGACGTGCTGTCCATGGAGGTCGACGAGCGGGCCCGCGCCGGCCTGTTCCTGGCCATGCAGTACCCCACCGAGATCCCCGGGGTTTCGACCGCCAACTTCCTGCGCACCGCGGCCACCGCCGTGCGCGGCGAGGCGCCCAAGCTGCGCCACTGGGTCAAGGAGGTCAAGGAGGCCATGTCCGACCTCGACTTCGACCCCGCGTTCTCCGAGCGCAGCGTCAACGAGGGCTTCTCCGGCGGCGAGAAGAAGCGCCACGAGATCCTCCAGCTCGACCTGCTCAAGCCGAAGATCGCCGTGCTCGACGAGACCGACTCCGGCCTCGACGTGGACGCGCTGCGCGTGGTCTCCGAGGGTGTCAACCGCTACAAGGCGGAGGAGAACGGCGGCATCCTGCTCATCACGCACTACACGCGGATCCTCCAGTACATCAAGCCCGACACCGTCCATGTGTTCGTCGACGGCCGCATCGCCGCCTCCGGTGGCGCGGAGCTGGCCGACGAGCTCGAGGCGAACGGGTACGAGAAGTACCTGACGCCCGCCACCGCCTGATCGGAACAGCTGGGAGAACATGACCTCGACCCTCGACCTGACAGCAGTCCGCGCGGATTTCCCGATCCTGTCGCGGACGGTCCGTGACGGAAAGCCCCTGGTCTACCTCGACTCCGGGGCGACGTCGCAGCGCCCGATCCCGGTGCTCGACGCCGAGCGGGACTTCCTCCTGCACTCCAACGCCGCGGTCCACCGTGGCGCGCACCAGCTCGCGGAGGAGGCCACGGACGCCTACGAGGGCGCCCGCGCCGACATCGCGCGGTTCGTCGGGGCCGACGTGGACGAGCTGGTCTTCACCAAGAACGCGACCGAGGGGCTCAACCTCGTGGCGTTCGCCCTGGGGGACCAGCGGTTCGGCGACCACGCCGTCGGCCCCGGCGACGAGGTCGTCATCAGCGAGCTGGAGCACCACGCGAACCTGGTGCCGTGGCAGGAGCTGTGCCGGCGCACCGGCGCGACCCTGCGCTGGTACGGCGTCACCGACGACGGGCGTATCGACCTCGACTCGCTCGAGCTCACCGACGCCGTCAAGGTCGTCGCCGTGACGCACCAGTCCAACGTGACCGGCGCGGTCACCGACGTGACCCGCGTGGTCGAGTCGGCCCGGAAGGTCGGCGCGCTGGTCGTGCTGGACGCCTGCCAGTCGGTCCCGCACATGGCCGTGGACTTCCACGATCTGGGCGTCGACTTCGCCGCCTTCTCCGGACACAAGATGCTCGGCCCCACCGGTATCGGCGTCCTCTACGGTCGTCGCGAGCTGCTCCACGCGATGCCGCCCGTGCTCACGGGGGGATCGATGATCTCCACCGTGACGATGGAGGAGTCGACGTTCGCCGAGCCGCCGCAGCGGTTCGAGGCCGGCGTGCCGATGGTGTCGCAGGCCGTCGGCCTGGCCGCGGCCGTGCGCTACCTCGAATCGGTGGGGATGGAGACCATCGCCCGCCACGAGGAGGCGCTCACCGTGGCCGCGCTCGAGGCGCTGCAGCAGATCCCGGGCGTCCGCATCGTCGGACCGGAGAACATGGTCTCCCGTGGCGGCGCGGTCTCCTTCGTGGTGGACGGCATCCACGCGCACGACGTGAGCCAGGTGCTCGACGACGACGGCGTCGCCGTGCGGGTGGGCCACCACTGCGCGTGGCCGCTGCACCGGCGCCTCGGCGTCCAGTCCACGGTGCGGGCATCGTTCGCGCTGTACAACACGCTCGACGAGGTCGAGACGTTGGCCCGGTCCCTGCGCCGTGCCCAGGAGTTCTTCGGAGTCGACGGGGGTGGTCTGAAGTGAAACTCGAGCAGATGTACCAGGAGGTCATCCTCGACCACTACCGCCACCCGCACCACAGCGGGCTGCGGGAGCCCTTCGGCGCCGAGGTGCACCACGTCAACCCGACGTGCGGTGACGAGCTGACCCTGCGGTTGCGCTTGTCCGAGGATCTGGCCACCGTGGAGGATGTGTCCTACGACGCACAGGGATGCTCGATCAGCCAGGCGTCGACCTCGATGATGGCCGACCTCCTGGTGGGCCGTCGGGTCGAGGAGTCACTGGAGGTCGTCGACGCCTTCCAGGCGATGATCTCCTCCCGCGGCCAGGACGAGGGCGACGAAGAGGTCCTCGACGACGCGGTCGCCCTGGCCGGGGTGTCGCGGTACCCTGCGCGCGTCAAATGCGCCCTGCTGGGCTGGATGGCGTTCAAGGACGCCCTCGGCCGACAGACCGAACACCATCAGGAGTGATGTGACATGACCGAGCAGATGACACCTGCCAACGATCCGACGGTCGACGACCCCATGTCGGCCGCCGAGAACGACACGCCCGCGGGCACCGCCTACAACGGGGAGTTCCGCCCGGACCCCAACCGGCCCGAGCAGTCGGAGGAGGACCTCGCGCTCGTCGCCGACATCGAGGAGGCCATGCGTGACGTGGTCGACCCCGAGCTCGGCATCAACGTCGTCGACCTGGGTCTGGTCTACGACATCTGGGTCCGCCCCGGCGAGACGGAGGGTTCGACGATCGCGCGCATCGACATGACGCTGACGTCGGCCGCCTGCCCGCTCACCGACGTGATCGAGGACCAGGCCCGCTCCGCGACCATCGGCTCCGACCTGGTCAACGAGCTCGAGCTCAACTGGGTCTGGATGCCGCCGTGGGGCCCCCAGATGATCACGGACGAGGGCCGCGAGCAGCTGAGGGCCATCGGCTTCACCGTGTAGCCCGCCTCGCGGCGATCACCGCCGCGACGCCGCGAGCCGACGAGCGCTCGCTCCGTTCCGACGGGGCGGGCGTTCGGCGTTCCACCCGGCCACAGGATGCTGGCGCGCCCCCGGAACCGGGATCGGTGGATTGGCTGTCGCGTACGGCACCGGCTTACCCTGTGGACATGTCACCTTCCGCTGACCCCCTGGCCGCGGGCCGACCGGACGACAGCGACGGGGCCGGTGTTCCCGCGGCCGGGACGCGGCTCACACGAGCCGTGGCCACAGCGGTCCTCCCGCCGTCGATCCTGCTCGCGCCGCTGTCGGGCTTCCTGCTCTACATGGTGCACGCCACGGGCAGCGATCAACCCTGGCACGTCTGGAACCTCCTGTGGACCGCGTTCGACATCGGCGCCGAGGGCACCGTGGCGGTGTGGTTCGCCTCGACGGTCTGGCTCCTCGTGGGCGTCCTGGCGGCCCTCGCCGCCGTCACCACCGACCGCTTCCACGCGTCGTGGTGGCTCTTCTCCGCGGTCGCCGTGACCGCCTCCGCCGATGAAGCGGGCGCACTCCACGAGCGGCTCTTCGTGGTGGGGGACCGGATCGCCCCGCATCTGCCGTTCGACACGTTCTACAACTGGGTCATCCCCGGCGCCGTGCTCGCGCTGATCGTCGGCGGTGTGCTCATCCGGCTGGTGCTCGCTCTCCGGCGCCCGGTCGCACTCTCGTTGATCGCGGCGGCCGCGATCTTCCTCACCGGCGCGCTGGTGATCGAGAGCCTCACCGGGCTCGTCGACCGCGAGATGGGCGCGACGTCGACTCTCTACCTCACCCTCATGTACATCGAGGAGACGTTCGAGCTCGTGGGCGTGGCGAGCGCCGCGGTCGCGCTGTCGTCGATGTTCCGCGTCGTACGCCGTCCGGGCGGCCTGTCACTGACCTTCGACGGGTTCCGAACCCGCGCCGCCTGACGCCGTCGCGCGACCGCGGGCGGGGCGACGGAGGACCGCCGCCACCATCCCGGCCTTGTCGCGCACGGGCATGCTCACCCACATGCCCCACATCGCGGCGGCCACCTGGTATGACGGGCTCGCCGCGTCGAGGAACCACCGCTGGTGGCGGCCGTCGAGGCGCCCGAACGCCGCGAACAGCGCCCGGAGGGTCCGGTCGTCCGCACGGAGCAGAGCCCGCAGGCCCACACCGTGAAGCGTCGTGCTCAGAGGGGATCGCGGCTCGGGAAGCGGGTAGCCGGCCCCGAGCGCGAGGACGGCCGCCGGGACGGCAGCGAGCATCGCCGCGACCGAATATCCCGTCGCCGCGTGTCCGTGCCCGCCCGCGGTACCGAACGCCTCGACCAGCGGGTCCTCTGATCCGCCCGGTCGCGGCAGCAGTGGGATGCGTACCCGCTCGACCGACAGCGGCTCCTCGATCGCCGCGCGGGACACCCCCCGACCCGCCAGGCGCGAGCGCAGCCTGCTCGCCAGGACGGCGGGATCCGGGGCGGGCAGTCCCGCCAGACACGTCTCCTCGAGAAGGACCCGGTCCGCGGACAGGGGGATGGCGTACAGGAAGCTGGGGCCGATCTCGTCGTCGTCGTCGTCCCGGTCACGCGCATAGTCGGTGCGCCAGTCCATGAACAGGGCCGCCTCGCCGCCCAGGGCCGGCGCCGCGTCCGCGGCGTCAACCACGATGCCGTACGCCGTCTGCAGCGGCCCCTGGTTGAGCCGCCCCCCGGCGCCGCGACAGTCCACCACGCGGTGCGCGCGGGCGGTCAGGGCGCGCAGGCCCGCGTCGTCGACCGCCTCCCGCTCCACGGTGACCCCCGCGCCGAGCGGCAGGGCGCGCCGCAGGGCG
>NZ_JAALDU010000567.1 GCF_014145015.1 Dietzia sp. E1
GCACGAACACCTCGACGAACTGCTCCAACCACCACCACCCTTCTGAGGCGGGAGGAGGTCAGCGCCGGCGGTCGGGACCGACGAGCCCGACGGCGGCGGGATCGAGGTGGCGAGCTCGGGAGTCAGCCCTGGTAGCGCTCGGGCTCCTCGCCGAATTCGAAACCGAGGCCGGTGAGTTGCTCCGGGGTGATCTCGACGAAGTTGTACTTCAGCGTGGGAATCCACGGCTTGAGGTCGAGTTCCTCGGCCCGGTTGATCTCGTCGAAGCTCTCGAGGCTGCGGGCTCGCCCTCGGACCACGACCGACCAGGCGTGGCGGCCCTCCACGTGGTCGACCTCGAAGAGGACCTCGGGGTGCACGGTCAGGCCGGCGAGCTTGCTCCCCTCCGCGGTGCGGAAGAAGATCTTGCCGTCCCTCGACATCGCGTAGTTCACGGGGAAGATCTCAGCGCGGCCCCCGGTGACGGTGACGAGTCGGCCGAGGGACTCGGAGGCCAGGAGTTGGAGGCAACGGACCTCCTCGAAATCGGTGATCGGGCTGTCGTCCATAGCCCCATCGTCGCACCGGGAGCGCGTTGGCGGGGGTCCCCCGGAAAAGGCCGTGCGTGACTGACCTCACTCCACGTCGGCCACCTGCACACTCACCGGCTATTCAGGTAACAACTTGAGGAAGGTAGATGCAACAACCGGGTTGCGTCACTACGGTGGGAAGCGATTATGAACCCAGGAGAACGAGAAGTACCCCGTACCCCTGATTCGTCCGACGCGGTGTTCCGTGTGCCCACGGCGGCCGACGGAACCCGCATGTGGGAGATCGCCCGTGACAGCGGCGTCCTCGATCTCAACTCCTCCTACGCCTACGTCCTGTGGGGCGCCGAGTTCTCCGAGAGTTCGGTCGTGGTGGAGGTCGAAGGTCGGGTCGTCGGCTTCGTGACCGGATTCATCCGCCCCTCCGAGCCGGACACGATCTTCGTGTGGCAGGTCGGCGTCGACGCCGACCAGCGCGGTAAGGGCCTCGCGGCCCGACTGCTGCACAGCCTCATGGATCGGCTGGCCGAACGCGGCGTGGTGCGACTGCGCACCACCATCAGCCCGGACAACGAGGCGTCGCAACGTACGTTCGGCGCCGTCGCCCGCGACCGCGGTATGACGCTGTCCAGTGAGGACTACCTGAGCTCCGAGCTTCTCGGAGAGGGTCACGAGCAAGAAGACCTCTACACGATTTCCTAGACAAGGGCGCACGGGCCGCCCGGCCCGCAACCGCCGCCCGCACCTTCCTAATTGGAGTGATCACCGCAATGACCGAGCCCACCCACGACGCCAACACCAACACGGAAATCTTCGACGATCGCGAATCCGAGGTGCGCAGTTACTCGCGTAACTGGCCGGTGGTGTTCGACACCGCTAAGGGGGCCACGCTCCGTACCGTCGACGGAGACGAGTACCTCGATTTCTTCGGTGGCGCGGGCGCCCTCAACTACGGCCACAACGACGAGGACATGAAGAACGCGCTGCTGGAGTACATCTCCCGCGACGGCGTCACCCACTCGCTCGACAAGTACACCGTGGCCAAGCGTGCCTTCCTGGAGACCTTCTCGGAGAAGATCCTCGAGCCGCGCGGCCTCGACTACAAGGTGATGTTCCCCGGGCCGACGGGCACCAACGCCGTCGAGTCGGCGCTGAAGCTGGCCCGTAAGGTCACCGGCCGCGAGGCCGTCATCAACTTCACCAACTCGTTCCACGGCATGACCCTCGGGTCGCTCTCCGTGACGGGTAACTCGATGAAGCGCGCCGGCGCCGGCATCCCGCTCGTGCACGCCACGCCGATGCCGTACGACAACTACTTCGGCGGCGTCACCGAGGACTTCCAGTGGATGGAGCGCGTCCTCGTCGACTCCGGTTCGGGCATGAACCGCCCGGCGGCCGTCATCGTCGAGTGCGTCCAGGGCGAGGGCGGCATCAACGCCGCACGCGCCGAGTGGCTGCGCGCGCTCAACGAGCTGTGCGTCCGCCACGACATCCTGCTCATCGTCGACGACGTCCAGATGGGCTGCGGCCGCACCGGCGAGTTCTTCTCGTTCGAGTTCGCGGGTATCAAGCCGGACATCGTCACCCTGTCCAAGTCGATCGGTGGCTACGGCCTGCCGCTGGCCGTGACGCTCTTCCGTCGCGATCTCGACGAGTGGACCCCGGGCGAGCACAACGGCACGTTCCGCGGGAACAACATGGCCTTCGTCACCGCCGAGCTGGCGCTGCGCAAGTACTGGTCGGACGACGCCCTGCAGAACCGCACCCTGGAGAACGGCCGCATCCTGCGCGAGCGGTTCTCTCCGCTCGTCTACAAGTACGAGGGCAAGCTCGAGCTGCGAGGCCGCGGCATGGCGTTCGGCATCGCGTTCCTCGAGAACCCCGAGCTCGCCGAGCAGGTCATGGCGCGCTGCTTCGACAACAAGATGCTCGTCGAGACCGCCGGCCCGAGCGACGAGGTCGTCAAGTTCCTCGCCCCGCTCACGCTGACGGATGAGGAGCGCGACCGCGGTATCGAGATCTGCTACGAGGCTGTCGACCACGTTCTCGCCCAGCAGTACGCCTGAGCCAGCAGTACGCCTGAGAACCAGAGACCACACCCCGGCCGAGGAGGCACCGCATGATCGTTCGCACCACCGCAGAGATCACCGATACCGACCGCCACATCAAGGGCAACAACGGCAACTGGGAGTCCAAGCGCATCGTCCTGGCCGACGACCGCGTGGGGTTCTCGTTCCACGAGACCACCATCGCCGCCGGCACGACCAACGACTTCCACTACGCCAACCACGTCGAGGCCGTCTGGCTGACCCGCGGCAAGGGCACGCTGCGTGACCTGACCAACAACAAGGAGTACCCGCTCGAGGCGGGCACGATGTACCTGCTCGACGGCAACGAGAAGCACCAGGTCATCGTCGAGGAGGAGATGCAGATGCTCTGCGTCTTCAACCCGCCGGTCGTGGGCGACGAGAACCACGACGAGAACGGCATCTACCCCCTCCTGCGCCTGCAGGACGACGGCACCGTCGTGCGCGAGAAGTAAGCCCCGCGCCACACTCCCCGGCCGGCTTCGTTCAGTCCGAGCGAAACCGGCCGGGGACTCGCTCGTTCTGGGGCACTATCGGTAACCGTGACAGATATTGACACCCGTCCAGTAGCGATCATCGGGGCGGGACCCTCGGGCCTCGCGGCAGCGCGCAACCTCGACCGTCAGGGCGTCGACTGGGTGGGCTTCGAGCTCGCCGGAGACGTCGGCGGCCTCTGGAACATCGACGCGCCGCGCAGCACGGTCTACTCCTCCGCCCACCTCATCTCGTCGGCCCGCACCACGGAGTTCGCCGAGTTCCCCATGCCGGCCGACACCCCGGACTACCCGGACCACCGCCGACTGCTGGCCTACTTCCGCGACTTCGCCGACCACTTCGGACTGCGCGACCGGTTCCGCTTCGGCACCGAGGTGGTGAGCGTCGAGCCGCTCGGGTCCGAGCGGGACTCGGGGTGGCGGCTCAGCGTGCGCGCGACCGGCGCGGGTGGGGGAGGGGGCGACGACGACGAGGTGGGCCGCGGGCTCGAGGCTGACGCCGGGGAGTTCTCGGCGGTGGTGATCGCGAACGGCACCCTCTCCGAGCCCAACATCCCGGGGTTCGAGGGCGAATTCAGCGGCGAGGTCCGCCACACCAGCCGCTACAAATACCCGCAGGAGCTGGCGGGCAAGCGCGTCCTCGAGGCAACAGCGGGTGCGACATCGCGGTCGACGCGGTCCGCCACGCCGCGTCGGTCGACATCAGCGTTCGGCGCGGCTACCACTTCGTGCCCAGGTACATCCTCGGCCGGCCCGCGGACACGCTGAACTCCGGCCGACCGCTGCCCGCGCCGATCAAGCAGTTCGTCGACTCGCGCATGCTCACGCTCTTCACGGGCGACCCGGTGCGGTTCGGGTTCCCGAAGCCCGACCACAAGCTCTACGAGTCGCACCCCGTGGTCAACTCGCTGGTCCTGCACCACGTGGGTCACGGCGACATCGGCGTGCGGCCCGACATCGAGCGATTCGACGGGCACACCGTGCACTTCCGGGACGGGCGCACGGGGGAGAGGAGTACAGGCGAGTATGACCTGATCATGCTCGCCACCGGCTACGTCCTGGACTACCCGTTCACCTGAACATCTTCCCGCCGGCCCGCGACGACCTCGCCGTACTGGGCATGCTCGAGGCGTCCGGCATCGGCTGGCAGGGCCGCTACGAACAGGCCGACCTCGTCGCCCGCTATCTCGCCGCACGACGGGACGGCTCACCGGCCGGGCGTGCGGCCCTCGCCGTCGTCGACTCCTCCCGGCGGGGACCCCGACCCGACCTCACGGGCGGCTACCGGTACCTCGGGGTGGACCGGATGGCCTACTACGTCAACAAGACCGCCTACCGCGACGCCGTGACCGGGCTGGTGGCGGAGATGACGCGGGCGGCGGGGGACGCGGCATGAACGTCGACGACATCCGGATCGCGTTCGACTCCGGCTCCCTCACCACGTTGAAGATCGTGCTCGGGCTGATCCTGTTCGGGATCGCCATGGACACCCGGCTCTCCGACTTCCGGCTCGCGCTCCGCAAGCCCAGGGCCTTCGCGGTGGCGATCATCGCGCAGTTCGCGCTGCTGCCGGCGCTGACGTTCGGACTGACGCTGCTGCTCGGGGTGCAGGGCTCTGTCGCGCTCGGGATGATCCTCGTGGCGTGCTGCCCGCCCGGCAACGTCTCCAACATCCTCACGCACCGGGCGCGCGGGGACGTGGCGCTGTCGGTGTCGATGACGGCGGTCGGCAACGTGCTGTCGATCGTGCTGCTGCCGCTGAACTTCGCGTTCTGGGGCCACCTGCACCCGACGGGCCGCGACTACTTCGCCGAGATCTCCGTCGCGCCGTGGGACATGCTCAGCGAGGTGGTGCTGGTCATCGCGGTGCCGTTCGCGCTCGGCCTGACCGTGTCCCACCTGCTGCCCCGCGTCGCCGCGCGCACCCACCGCGCGGTGGGCGTCCTGTCGTTCGTGGCGCTGGGCGGGATCATCGTGATCGCCGTGGCCAACAACTGGGCGCTGTTCGTCGCCTACATCGGCGTGGTCGCGGTGGCGGTGTTCCTCCACGACGCGCTCGCGCTGGGGCTCGGCTACGCGATCGCGCGCGGGTTCCGGCTCGACGTGCCCGCCCGTAAGGCGATGACCTTCGAGGTCGGCATCCGCAATGCCGGGCTCGGGCTGCTGTTCGTCTTCAGCTTCTTCGGTGGCCTGGGTGGCATGGCCCTGGTCGCCGCGTGGTGGGGCGTGTGGGACATCATCGCCGGGCTGGTCGTCGCCGTGCTGTGGGCGAGGCGCTCGCGGGCGCGGGACACGGACGCGCGGAAGGTGGAGACGGTATGAGGGTTCTGGTCACGGGCGGCAGCGGCTTCCTGGGCACCGGCGTGGTGGCGGGGCTCGCCGCGGCCGGGCACGAGGTCACCAGCGGTGACCTGCGGGTGCCGGACGGCGGGGCGGCGCGCGTGCGGCACGTCCGGCTCGACGTCACCGACGCGGCCGCGGTGGCCGGCGCTGTCGCCGGGCACGACGCGGTGGTGCACCTCGCCTCGGTCGTGGACCCCGACGGGATGGGGCGCGACGCCGCCTACCGCGTGGACGTCGACGGCTCGCGCCACGTCATCGACGCCTGCGTCGATCACGGCGTCCGGCGACTGGTCGTCTCCTCGTCCGGCGCCGCCTACGGCTACCACGCCGACAACCCCGTCCCCATCACCGAGGACTGGCGGGTGCGCGGCACCACGGCCTTCGCCTACAGCCACCACAAGGCGCTCGTCGAACACCTCCTCGCGGACACTCGCCACGACCACCCGCAGCTCGAGCAGGTCGTGCTGCGGATCGGCACCATCCTCGGCGACCGCGTGGACAACCAGATCACCGCCCTGCTCCACCGGCCGCGACTGCTGGCGGTGCGCGGTTCGGACTCGCCGTTCGTGTTCATCTGGGACACCGACCTCGTGGCGATCATCGTGCGCGCGGTGTCCGGCGGCCCGGCCGGGATCTACAACGTCGCCGGCACGGGCACGCTGACCATCGACGAGATCGCCGCCCGGCTCGGCAAGCGGACGCTCGCGATCCCGGAGCCGGTCCTCAAGGCCGTGCTCACGGTGGGCAGTGCGCTCCGGGCCACGCGTTACGGGCCCGAGCAGACCGGCTTCCTGCGCTACCGGCCCGTGCTGGACAACACGCGGCTGCGCGAGGTCTTCGGCTACACACCGGAGCTCACCACGGCCGAGGCTTTCGACCGGTGGCTGGCCGAACACCCGGAGGCGCGGGCGTCGACACGGCGAGGCTGAACCAGGGCAGAATGTCCGGGTGTCGACGATCGTGTTCCTCCACGCCCATCCCGACGACGAGACCTCGCAGACCGCCGGGATGATGACCCTGGCCGCCCGCGAGGGTCACCGGGTGGTGACCGTGTTCGCCACCGACGGCGACCACGGGGAGCGCCCCGACCATCTCGGCCCCGACGGTGATCTCGTCGACCACCGGCGCGGGGAGGCGCGGGCCGCGGCGGCCGTGCTGGGCGTGGCCCGCATCGACTGGCTGGGCTACCGCGACTCCGGGATGACCGGCTGGGAGCAGAACGACGACCCGCTCTGCCTCCACCGCGCCGACATCGACGACGCGGCCGCCCGGGTGGCGCGGATCCTCGACCGCGAGGACGCCGACGTCCTCGTCGGCTATGACGATCACGGCAACTACGGTCATCCCGATCACATCGCCGTCCACCGCATCGCCCGACGCGCGGTGGAGCTGGCCGCGCGCCGGCCGCGGCTGCTGGAGGCCACCACGAACCGTGACGCCCAGCTCGCCATGCTCGACAGCCCCGAGGCCGCCGAGTTCCTGCGCACGCTCGCGGCCGGCGGCACGGAGCTGGACCCGGACCAGCTGCGGGCGATGATCCTCACCGGCGACGACGGTCAGCCGGTGGGGATGCCGGAGTCCGAGATCGCGTGGGCGATCGACCTGCCGCAGGACGTGATCGAGACCAAGCGCCGCGCGATGCAGTGTCACGCCAGTCAGACCAGCGACATCGGCACGATGCTGGCGCTGCCGCCGGAGATCTACGCGGTCGCCTTCGGTACCGAGTACCTCATCGAGCCGGGCGCGGAGCAGCCGATGCGCCGCGCGTGGCCGTTCGGCTGAGCCGTCCGCGCCGTGCCGATCAGGCTCGGCCCGTCTCGTACCGCAGGAACAGGGTGTCGCCGTCGGCCATGGTCCCCTTCAGTGCGAACCGGGCGATCCCTGCTCCCGCCGGGTTCACGCACACCGGGAGCGGGTCGCCGCCCATCAGCGGGGAGATGGACAGGCACAGCTCGTCGAGACGATCTGTCGCGACGAGTTCGCCGAGCCAGGTGGGCCCGCCCTCGCAGAGCACGACGCGGTGCCCCAGGTCGGCCAGCGCCCGCAGCGCGGCGGCCGGCTCGACCGCGTCGCTGCCGGCGTCGACGACCGTCGCGACCTTCTCGGCCTCGGCGCGCCGGGCCGGGTCCGCGGCAGTGCACGTGATGACGTGGGTGCGGGCGTCGTCGGGGGCGTCGGCGAACAGTCGTGCGCTCCAGTCGAGGTCCAGGCTGCGGCTGATCACGGCGACCGGCGGGGTCGCCGGCTTCGCGCCGGCGACGCGCCGGGCCCGCGCCTCCTCGGAGAGTCTGACCGGGCCATAGCCCTCCCGCCGGACGGTCTCGGCGCCCACCATCACGATGTCGGCGATCTCGCGCATGCTCCGGAACAGTGCCTGGTCGGGCGCGGTGGACAGGGAACCCACCCGGCCGTCGATCGCGGCGGTCCCGTCGATCCCGGCGACCATGTGCCCGGTCACCCAGGACTCGTGCGCGGGCCGGGACCGGTCCACCTCGAGGTACGGGGCGAGCGGGTCGGGGACCTCGTCTCCGGGCTCGAGAACGTGCATGGCGGACACTGTACGGGCGCGGCGCGCCGCCGCGTGGCCCACGTGGGGCGGCGGTCAGGGCACGTCAGGGGGTCAGGGCATGTCGAGGGCGCGGACCCAGTCGCCGTGGCCGTGCGCGGTGGCCAGGGGGCGTCCGTTGACGGCGACGACGAAGATGCCCTTGTGGCGGCGGATCGACTCCGGGACCTGCGCGGCGACGTCGGGCAGAAGGGTCACGCCCTCAACGGAGATCCAGACGCAGTCCAGCTCGGAGACGCGGCGGACGAACTCGGCGCGGGCCGGCGACTCGAGGTAGCCGAGCACGGCGGTGTGGAACACCACCGGGGTGGTGCCGGTCGGGCAGGCGGCGACGGAGTCCTCCAGTCGCTCGATGAGGTCGCCGGCGAGGATCCGCGGCGGGTCGGCGGCCGCGATGTCCAGGGCGGCGTCCAGGCGCGGTCCCCGCTGCTCGTGCTGGCCGGGCCAGATGAGGCTGTGCAGCCAGGCGCGGGACTCCGGGTCGGCGGGGTCGATCGGCGACAGGTCCACACCGCCGCGGTGGGCGACCTCGGGCAGCGAACGCGGCAGGGGCACGCCGTCGCGCAGGTCGCAGTCCAGGACCGGCGGGCTGACCGCTGCGCTGTCGGGGGCGCCCGCCGGCCGCAGTTCGTGGGTGCTCCCGCCGTCGAGCGTGTACCGGTAGGCGTAGCGGTCCGGGTAGAGGCACAGTCCCGCGGAGGCCCCCATCTCCACCAGGGACAGCGGGCCGGGCAGGAGCGAGAGGAAGGGCAGCAGGACCGCGCAGCGCTTGGCCTCGTTGGTCTGGGTGGAGTGGGTGAGCGTGATCCGCTCGATCTCGGCCCAGTGGTCGTGGACGAACCCGCGGAAGGTCGCGTAGTCCTCGGTCTCGGGGGCACCGGCGTGCCGGGCGGCGGCGAAGAACAGGGCGGGTTGGCGCTTGATGCGCGGCAGCGTCGCGATGAGGTCGGCGGTCGCGGGATCCCCGGCGACCCCGCGGGCCCACGAGAGGTACACGGGCGTGCGTCCGCGGACCTCGTACTCGGCGAAGTCGGAGTAGCGGGCGGGGACGTCGTCGACGTGCGCGGAGTCCATGTCCCCAGCGTCGTCGCCCGTCCCTCCTCACCGCCACCGGACACGCCGGGGGCGAGGAAAGGGTGGCCTCACCCGCGGTCGGCCGGTATGGTTGGTGACGCATCAATAAACTGAGACGATCCTGGGAGCCCCTCATGTCTACCGCGACCGACTTCACCCCCGCACAGAACGCCTCGACCGACGGCGAGTTCGTCCGCGACGCGACGTACATCAACGACCGCGTGGTGGCGGACGTGCCCGCGGGTTCGGATCCGGTCGGCGAGAAGATCGGCGAGATGCGGTGGCCGGTCGAGGCCGCCCGTTACCGCCTCATGGCCGCCCGCGCCTGCCCGTGGGCCAGCCGGAGCATCATCGTCCGTCGCCTCATGGGACTCGAGGACGCCATCTCCCTGGGGCTCGCGGGCCCCACGCATGACATCAACTCCTGGGTCTTCGACCTCGACCCGGACGAGCGGGACCCCGTCACCGGACTGCACCGCCTGCAGGAGGCCTACTTCAACCGGATCCCCGACTACCCGCGCGGCATCACGGTCCCCGCGCTGGTCGACCTGCCGACCAAGTCCGTGGTCACCAACGCGTACCAGAAGCTCAACTTCGACCTCGTCACCGAGTGGACGGCCTTCCACCGCGAGGGCGCGCCCGACCTGTACCCCGAGGAGCACCGCGACGAGATCGACGAGCTCGACTCCTGGATCTACCCCACGGTCAACAACGGCGTGTACCGCTGCGGGTTCGCCGCCGACCAGGAGGCGTACGAGGAGGCCTACGACGAGCTGTGGGCGTCGCTCGACCGCCTCGAGGAGCGCCTGACCACGCGCCGCTACCTCGTCGGCGACTCCATCTCCGTCGCCGACATCCGCCTGTTCACCACGCTGGTCCGCTTCGACGCGGTGTACCACGGCCATTTCAAGGCCAACCGGTCCAAGATCAGCGAGATGCCCGCGCTGTGGGGTTACCTGCGGGACCTGTTCCAGACGCCCGGCTTCGGTGACACGTGCGACTTCCCGCAGATCAAGGAGCACTACTACAACGTCCACCGCGACGTGAACCCCACCGGCGTGGTGCCCAAGGGGCCGGACCTGTCCGGCCTGCTCACGCCGCATCACCGCGAGGAGCTGGGTGGCCGCCCGTTCGGCGATGGCACCGCCCCCGGGCCCATCACCGATCCGTCCGAGAGGGTGCCGGAGGGGCACGGCGCGGCCTGACGTCCCCGGGAGAGGGCCTAGACTGGTCGCCTGTGAACCCAGCCCCCGCCGAACCCGGTCGCTATCGTCGCGGCGCCCGACAGTTCGTGATGTTCGGAATCGTGGGCGGCTCGGGCATGGTCGTCAACATGATCGTCACGGTCTTGATGAACAAGGCCAACGGCGGCACGGCCAACGCGCAGGAGATCCTGTTCCCCATCGCGGGCACGGAGTTCAACTTCCGGTTCACCACGCTGGTGTGGATCGTGGCGTTCCTGGTGGCCAACTTCTACAACTTCCTGCTCAACCGGCACTGGACGTTCGGTAAGGGACACAAGGCGCCGGCGTGGCAGGAGTTCTGGCCGTTCCTGGTGGTGGGGTCGGTGGCGGCGGCCGCGGGCATCTTCATCAAGCTCGCGTTCACCAACCCCACCAGCCCGCTCTACCTGCCGGAGCCGTGGTGGCACGAGGAGGCCGGGATCCACTCCCGGGAGTACTGGAGTCAGCTGCTGACGATCCTCATCACGATGCCGATCAACTTCGTCGTCAACAAGCTCTGGACGTTCCGCGCGGTGCGTAACCGACACCACGCACGCTCGACCGCGAACGCGGTGGTCTAGGACCGACCGTGGAGACGTCGCCGCTGGTCCTGTGGTTCGACCTGATGGGCGTGTTCTTCTTCGCCCTCTCGGGCAACCTGCTGGCCGCGCGCAAGGACATCGACATCACCGGTGGGTTCATCCTGGGCCTGCTCGCGGGGCTCGGCGGGGGCATCATCCGCGACGTCATGCTGGGCGTCACGCCGCTCGCGCTGGCCAAGCCCGTGTACCTCGTGCCGCCGCTGGTCGCCGTCGTGGTGGTGTACCTGCTGGGCTCGGTCATCCACCGCGTGCAGACGCTCATCGTGGCGTGCGACGCCGCGGGCCTGGGCCTGTTCTGCACGTTCGGCACGGCGCGCGCGCTCGATCACGGCATGCCGGTGGCCTCGGCGCTGCTGCTGGGCGTGGTCACCGCGGTCGGTGGCGGGTTGATGCGCGACGTGGTGGCCAACGAGATCCCGGCCGTGTTCAGCGGGTCGAACCTGTACGTGATCCCCGCGGCGACCGGCGCCGCACTCACCGCCGTCGCCGTGTCCACCGAGGTGTGGGGGCCGGTGTCGGCGACGGTGCTGTCGGTGCTGGTGTTCGCCTTCCGGATGGTCGCGTGGGCCCGGCAGTGGCGCGTGCCGGCGCCCGTGCGCAGCTGGACCGTGCGGGACCTGGACGTGTTGCGGCGCCGCGAGCGGTCGGTGTTCGGCCGGCCGCGCGGCGAGAGGTACGACGGCCCCCGCGACGAGGAGTACGACGACGACGAGCTCGGCCCCCGCGACGACCGCGATCCCGGGGACGGCCGGGGTCACGGCCCTCGCGGCCGCCGGTAGGGTGACCCGGTGCAGTACTACCTCAGCCTGCTGGGTTTCGCGGCGATCGATTCGCTCAATCTCCTGGCCTTCGCCGTCATCGCGGGGCTGTGGCTGACATCGGCCGGCCGCGGCATCCCGTTCACGCCGCGAGCGGCGCGGTTCACCGGGGGTGCGTTCTGCGGGATCGTGCTGCTCTCGCTGATCTCCGTGTGGGTGATCGGCAACAACCAGGAGTTCGTCCGGAGCCTGTTCTACAACCTGTGGGCGATGATCGCCCTGGGCGTGATCGGCCTGGTCATCACCGTCATGGGACTGCGCCGGCCCGCGGAGGCCAAGGAGGAGAGCGTCGAGGCCCCGCTCACCCAAAACGTCCTGCAGAAGTTCGGGATCATGGCCACCGGCATCGCGCTCGGCGTCATCCAGTCGGGGACGTCCGCGCCGTTCGCGGCGGGCATGGTGCTCATCTCGTTCGCCGAGACCCCGTGGTGGTCCAAGCTGCTGCAGATCCTGTTCTTCGCGGTCATCGCGATCCTGCCCAGCACCGGGCTGATCATCGCGCTGTCGCGGGTGCCGTCGGGCAGCATCGGTGCGGCGACTCGTCGCATCGACCGGTTCCTGTCCTACGGCCGCGTGGCCGGGCGGGTACTCACCCTGGTCGTGGGCGTGGCGCTGACCGTGCTGGCCGTCGTCCGCATCGTCCAGCTCACCGGGGTGCTGTCGTAGTCCGGCCCTAGGGTGACGGCGACCACCATCGCCGGTGGTCCGACCGACGAGGGAGACGACATGCAGATCGACGACGTGCAGATCACCACGACCGACCCGACCACCGATGCCACGCCTTCCGGCACCGTGCTGTGCGAGGACGGGCTGAGGCGGCCCCCGTGGGCGGCGCGGGACCCGCTGCTGCGGGAGTACTACGACACCGAGTGGGGCATGCCCGTCCGGGACGAGGCCGGCCTGTACGAGCGGCTGGTCCTCGAGGGGTTCCAGTCCGGGCTGAGCTGGGTCACGATCCTGCGCAAACGGCCCGCGTTCCGCGAGGCGTTCGCCGGGTTCGACCCCGACGCCGTGGCGGCGTTCGGGGAGGACGACATCGCCAGGCTCATGGCCGACGCGCGGATCGTGCGCAACCGCCGGAAGATCGACGCGGCGATCGCCAACGCGCGTGCCGTGGTCGCCCTGCGCTCCGAGGGCGGTCTGGTCGAGCTCGTCTGGTCCTACCGGCCCGAGCGCACGCCCGAGCCGCGGACCATGGACGAGGTACCCAGCCGGTCTCCGGAGTCGGAGGCGTTGGCCAAGGAGCTCAAGCGGCGCGGGTTCAGCTTCGTCGGACCGGTGACGGTCTTCGCCCTCATGGAGGCCATCGGAGTGGTGGACACGCACCTGATGGACTCGCACCGCCGCGGCAGCTCGGGCGTGTGGACCGCCGAGGGGGCCGGCTGACCTGTCAGCGCGGCGGAGGCAACCGGGGCAGGTCGGCCCGCGGCGGCAGGTCCGGGACGGGCGTGGCCAGGGGGCCGGCCTCCTCGAGGAACCCGGTGGCGGGGCCGCCCACGCATACCGGGATTCCCCGCAGGGTCGCCATGCGCTCGAGCGACCGGTCCAGCGCCCGCCGGCTCAGGACGCCGTCGGCCACGGCCCGCTCGACGGCGTCCAACGCTTCACCGAGCCCGGCCGTCGTGATCCACAGCGGGGAGTCAGCCCCGGCGATGAGGGACTCGGTCACGGCGGTGGGCAGCGGGAACGCGTCGGTCACGGCGCGCATGCCGGACAGGTCATCGGTGAAGATGGGGCCGTCGAACGGTGGGGCGCCGTAGCCGTGGCCCTCTCGCAGCAGCCGGTATGCGGCGGGCGAGAGCGACGCGGGCCGGTCGACCCCGGTCAGGCCGGGCACCTGCTGGTGGCCCAGCATGATGCCGGCACCCGGCGTCTCGGCGAGCGCGGCGAACGGGTGCAGGTCGTGGGGCACGAGCTGGTCGAGCGGTGGAACGGTCACCGACCGGTGGTGACTGTCGCCGGTCGAGCGCCCGTGGCCGGGGAAGTGCTTGAACACGGGGGCGATGCCCGCGTCACGCAGGCCGGTGGCGAACGCGCGGGCATAGGACACGACGCGGGCGGGGTCGGGGGAGAAGGAGCGGTCACCGATCACCGCGCCGTCCG
>NZ_JAALDU010000568.1 GCF_014145015.1 Dietzia sp. E1
GACGCGTTCGGGCTCGAGTTCCCCATGTCGCCCACGTGCACCGACTACGGACACCACGAGTGCGTGAACCCCGAGACGCCCGCCCCGGACGGGGTCTCCGGCGAGGAGACCGGCCGCATCGACCCGCGCTGGGCCGGACTGGCGGAGAAGTTCGGCATGACCGACCCGGCCGACACCGACGGGGACCGCGCGTGACCGACCAGCCCTCCGCGCTGGACGCCGTCCTGGGCGTGGCCCTGCCCGCCGGCCTGGCGACCCAGGCGCTGACCCACCGCTCCTACGCCTACGAGCACGGGGGGCTGCCACACAACGAGCGCCTCGAGTTCCTCGGCGACGCCGTGCTGGAGCTCGTCGTGACGGAGTACCTCTACAACGCGTACCCGAATCGCCCGGAGGGCGACCTGGCCAAGATCCGCGCGAGCCTGGTCAACACCTACGTCCTGGCCGACATCGCCCGCGAGCTCGGCGACGGCGGACTGGGCCGGCACCTGCGGCTCGGCCGCGGGGAGGAGCTCACCGGCGGTCGGGACAAGCACTCGATCCTCGCCGACACCCTCGAGGCGGTGTTCGGGTCGGTCTACCTCACCCACGGCCTCGAGACGGCCCGCGGCCTGATCGAGAAGATCATCGGCGACCGCCTGACGGTCGTGCCCCATCTGGGCGCGGCGTTGGACTGGAAGACCAGTCTGCAGGAGAAGTGCGCGTCGCTCGGCCGGCCCAAGGCGCGGTACGAGATCACATCGACGGGACCGGATCACGACAAGACCTTCTCCGCCGTGGTGTTCGTCGGCGACGACGCGCTCGGCGAGGGCACCGGCCGCACCAAGAAGGAGGCCGAGCAGAAGGCCGCCGAGCAGGCCTGGGCGGCCCTGGACGGGACCACGGCCGACCGGACCGCCGGCTGACGTGCCCGAACTTCCCGAGGTCGAGGTCGTCCGCCGGGGACTGGCCGATCACGTCGTGGGCCGCACGCTCGTCTCCGTCGAGGTCACCGGGGCGCGCACGGCCCGTCGCCAGCCCGGGGGCGCGGCCGAGATCGTCGCGCGGCTGACCGGGCGTACCGTCAGCGGGGCGCGGC
>NZ_JAALDU010000569.1 GCF_014145015.1 Dietzia sp. E1
GCGGGGCTGTACTCGGTGTTGACGATCGCCCGCGCCTGCTCCTCCGCCGCGGCCTGCTGGGCTCGCGACTCGGCGGCCGCCGACAGTCCCGCCGGTCCGAGTTCGCGCCCAGACAGCTGCGCGAGCTGCGCCTGCGCCGCCTGCTCGGCCACGTTGGTGCGCGTGGTGACGAACCCCTGGTGGGCGCGCCCGGCCTTCTCGGCAACCTTCTCCAACTCGCCCGACAGCGCCACCGCCGAGCTGACAAGGCCGCGCACGGAGTCCTGCGCACTCACCGCGAACTCGCCCTGCCACCCGTGCCCGAGCACATTGTTCAGATCGGACTGGAGCTGAGACGCCGCCGAGTGCAGCGCCTCAGAGACCGCGCCCGCCCGCTGCTGGATTTGGCTGAACTGCTCGGGCTCAAGCGCCTGCGCACACTGGGCGATCCGCTCCAACGGCGAATCCGACACATCCTCCGGCCCCACCCGGCCATAACCACCCATCACGCACGAGTCCTCGAGGATGAACCCATCCGACTCACTCGCATGAATCAGTCCCAGGCTCTGCAGCCCCGCCGGCTCCTCGGCCGCTTTCGACAACGCCCCCGCCAACGCCTCATCCTGCGCCTCGATCAACCCGCCCGCGGCGGCGAACAAAAGCGACATCGCTCGGGCCTGGTCGGCGAATCCGGTTAGCAGCGTCTGCAAATCATCTTCCGCAAAGAGCGAGTACACGGTTCCAATCTGCCGCGCGGTTTCGAATGATCCGCCAGAGGCAGAAAAGCTCGTGTATCGATCAAGCGCCGACAAGTCTTCCACGGCAGCTTTAAATCGGTCGCACGCCATTATGCAGTCCCGTGCAGAGCTTGGCTCGAGATGAACCGACATCAGTAATCCCCTCCAGGAATGTACGGCATTACCGGCTCAATAACTTCGTCAAGGACGTCGCACGCCCTCCAAGGCCGCTCACCGCGAAATGTCCTTAGCGATGTACGCAAATTTAGATTCACCAGTACCGCTCCCCGCGAGGTAAAGAACGCCTGGTAACAGGTGTCATCCTCGCGCCCCTCGTCGCTTGCCCGGAATCCGGGTCTACCGCTGACCGTCGATCCAGTATCAACGGATCCGAAGCCTCGATCGCCAATTAGGGCCTCTTCTGCTTTCCAAGTGGAAATAACTCCGAAAAGGAGCTCGTCATTCTTCCACCCGCACGTGAACAAGTCGCCTGGCTCATGATTGCGAAGACCTTCATCCTCGCGCAGCGGCGAGCCAACTCCATCCTCGATGGCTTCAACCGGAATTTCGGCACACGGGTCGAAAAGGGCAGGCCTCTGCTCGACCGGCAGATCCCACGGATTGCCGGTCTCTTCGGGGGCGGCTGTGCTCGTCGTCGTCGGCGTCTCTCCTCCCCCGTCCGCCGACGCGCACCCGGACAGCACGACGCCGGCAGCAACCAGCGCGGCGCACACAGCTCTACTTCTTCCCACAATCTGTACGACGCCCCGCTCGGCAAAACGGTTCCGCCTCGAAGTGGAATTCTCCGCCAGAAAACGGAGCTGCAGTTCTAATGGGACGTCGCCGAGGGGGTGTGGGCTCACGATCAGTGATCATCGCAGTCGACCGGCGTCTGCGGGTGACCCATCGACTCTGCGGGCCGCATTGCGAGGCGCTCCGGGCGAGGCCCCACCGCACCTGCAGCAACCAGCGTGTGCGATCAGTTGTTGATGAGCTCCCTGCATTCCTCCTCGGTGGCCTGCTCGAGACACTCCGTCCACCTGATCTGGTCCTCCACCCACGGGTGTCGCGGTTCCTGGCCGACGTCCTGCCGCCACATGTAGTTGTCACAGAGGATGGCGATTCCATTGACGTCGACCGATCTACGTCCGATGTCCGCCCCGATGCACTGATCCCCGAGCTGCGGGCCCGCCTGCCGCATAGCTTCCTCTACTGCCGGGTTGGGCGCCAACTGAGGATCTCGCGACCACGCGGCCCCGTCGGTGTACTGCAGGCGCGCACAGTATGCGGTCGTGCCGTCGGCGAACACGGCCACCGCTCCTCGGGGCCCGCACGCCGCCCCCTCCGTGACCGATGCGACCGTCGGGGTTGCCGGCGCGGCGGGGGTGTAAGTACTTGACGGCGGCGGGAAGGAAGACGTCAGCGAGGTGCTCGAGGTGGCCGTTGTCGACGCTGAGGTCGTGGGCGACTCTGATGTAGCCGTCGCGGGGACTACGTCCGGCGTTCGCTCTGCCTCGCCATCAGTGGCCCCACACCCCGCCACCACGACAAACGCCGCAGCGAGAGCTCCGACTACCTTCCTCCGCCTCGACATCGTGCCCATGTGATCAGTATTGACACAACGAGCGGGCGACAGGGTGGTTTTCAACAAGCGCTTCGGCTGCGGCCACTGGCGACGGTCGCGTGGCGCGCACTGCCAATCTCGGAGGCTCACGTTGCGCAGAACGAGATGGGCTAGCTCCGTCACGTGGCCTCCGCGTCGACGCCTGGCGCAACCGTTTTGGAGAACCGCTTTAGCGGCACTGCCTGCGGTGACGGGTTCGTGTCGTACCCGGATGATCTAATCGAACACATGAGCGACACGGGTACGGAAGCGGCGGCCAGCGGCGAGATGACCGCCGTGCTGTCCGCGCTCGATGCGCACCTCGGCCGCGACTGGTCCCAGGCCGGCGCGGCGGAGCTGCACGCCGAGCTGGTCGCGCTCGAGCAGGCCCAACGCCGGCTGCGCGCCACCCAGGCCCGCGTCATGGCCGCCGCCCG
>NZ_JAALDU010000570.1 GCF_014145015.1 Dietzia sp. E1
GGGACGATCTCGGCCGGGCACCTGAAGATCATCAACACCACCCTGGCCGCGCTACCGGACGAGATCGACGACGACGAGCGCCACCGCCTCGAAGCCGAACTGATCGCCCTGGCCGCCGGACAGTGCACGACCCGCCGCCTGCAGGAGAACGCCCACCGCCTGTTGGACCAGATCGACCCGGGCCGCACCGAACGCGGCGCCGGCGAACGGGCCCGGCGTCGCTCGGTCACCTGCTCCGGCCAGGGACTGGACCTGATGGCCCGCGCCGCCATGACCATGGATCCCCAACTGGCGGCCCTGATGCGCGAAGTCCACGCCCGCTGGGCACAACCCGGACGCCTCTGGCCCGACGAGCAGACCCCCGATGACCGCAGCGACGGGCAACGCATGCACGACGCCCTCGTCCACGCCCTCACCCTCGCGCTGAGCGCCGACGCCAGCAAGACCGGCGCCGCGGCGGCGATCGTCGTGCGCATCGACCTCGACCAACTGGCCACCCTGGCCGGATGCGGCCACACCGACGCCGGGATCCGCGTGCCCGTCGACCAGGCCATCGCCATGGCCCGCGGCAACCACTGGTTCCTCGCCCTGTGCGACCAGGAGATCGACCTCAAGCTCTACCGCAGTCGCCGCACCGCCTCCCGCTACCAACGCCTAGCGTTGTTCGCCGCCTACGGCGGCTGCACCCACCCCGACTGCGACCAGGACGCCCGACACTGCCAAGCCCACCACGCCGGCACACCCTGGGCCGCCGGCGGCCTGACCAACATCGACGAACTGGCCCTGACCAGCGCCGACTGCCACGCCATGATCCACGACACCGGCTGGGCCACCATCCCCGACCCCCGCGCACCCCAAGGCGTCCGATGGATACCACCCACCGGAACCCCACGCGCCAGCAACCCGCCACCACCCAAACCCGGGCCACCGCCACTGACACCACTCGACGCACCCATCCTGCCGTTCGCGCTCCTGCACGACCTCGACCACGCCATCGCCCGACACACCGGCGGCCACGAGGCCGCAGCATGACCACGCGGGAGCGAGGGGTCACGGCGGAGCGACCACGATCGGGCCGACAGGCTGGGTCAGCGCCGGACGATCACCATCCGCGACCCCACTTCGCGCACGTCGAACAGAGCTGGATCGTCGAAATGCCGAGGGGCGAAAACGATCTCCTCCCGGACATTGTTCTGGGACCGCGGCATCACGTTGACCATGGCCGGGAACACCCATCTCCGGGACCCTTCGCGATCCAGGACAAGGACGTCGGGGCCGCGGAACGGGCTCGACTCGATCGCGGCCGTCAGCTGCGCCGGCGAGTCCGTGTCGGACCATCGACGGATCTCGTCGAGTCGCTCCTCGTAGCGGCCCGCCGGGGTCGCATAGGCCTGCGCCGGCGCCTGGAACGAGAAGAAGGGCCGGTACGCGTAAAGGGCCGGATCCGCGGTCAGCAGGACCAGGTCGGATGGGGCGCGGTCGCCGGTCATCTCGTCGATCGCCCCGAGCACGTCCTCCGGCACCCCGGGGTTCGCCCGGGCGGCCGCGGCGAAGTCGGAGTCCTCGTCGGAGACGTGCTGCACCATCTGCACCGCGGCGAGTCCGGCGATCACGACCGCGGCGGCGGTCACGCGCCCGCGGGAACGCTGGGGGGAGGTGCGTACCGCCCACCGAGCCAGGGCGAGCGCGCCGACGATCCCGGCCAGCGTGAGCGCCAGGGTCACCACCGGGATCATGCGGAACGGCAGCAGCGTGCTCCCGGTGACCGCGCGCAGGCCGGACAGGGTGTACCAGCCGAGGGCGGCGGCCACGGTCAACGCGAGCGCTCGCGCCAGCACGAGCTGGCGACCGGCGGAGGGGAGCGGGCCGTCCCCTGCGCGTGCGCAGTCGGCGGCGGCGTCAGC
>NZ_JAALDU010000571.1 GCF_014145015.1 Dietzia sp. E1
CCAAGACAATGCCCACCGCCTGCTGGACCAGATCGACCCGGGCCGCACCGAACGCGGCGCCGGCGAACGGGCCAGGCGCCGATCGGTCACCTGCTCCGGCCAGGGGCTGGACCTGATGGCCCGCGCCGCCATGACCATGGACCCCCAACTGGCGGCCCTGATGCGCGAAGTCCACGCCCGCTGGGCACAACCCGGACGCCTCTGGCCCGACGAGCAGACCCCCGATGACCGCAGCGACGGGCAACGCATGCACGACGCCCTCGTCCACGCCCTCACCCTCGCCCTGGCCACCGACGCGCGCAAGACCGGCGCCGCGGCCGCGATCGTCGTGCGCATCGACCTCGACCAACTCGCCACCCTGGCCGGATGCGGCCACACCGACGGCGGGATCCGCGTGCCCGTCGACCAGGCCATCGCCATGGCCCGCGGCAACCACTGGTTCCTCGCCCTGTGCGACCAGGAGATCGACCTCAAGCTCTACCGCAGTCGCCGCACCGCCTCCCGCTACCAACGCCTAGCGTTGTTCGCCGCCTACGGCGGCTGCACCCACCCCGACTGCGACCAGGACGCCCGACACTGCCAAGCCCACCACGCCGGCACACCCTGGGCCGCCGGCGGCCTGACCAACATCGACGAACTGGCCCTGACCAGCGCCGACTGCCACGCCATGATCCACGACACCGGCTGGACCACCATCCCCGACCGCACCGCACCCCAAGGCGTCCGATGGATCCCACCCACCGGAACCCCACGCGCGAGCAACCCACCCCCACCCAAACCCGGCCCACCGCCACTCGGGCCACTCGACGCACCCATCCTGCCGTTCGCGCTCCTGCACGACCTCGACCACGCCATCGCCCGGCACACGGGCGGCCACGAGGCTGCAGCATGACCGCGCGGGCGACGTCGGCCAGCTCGAGTGGGTCAGATGGGCAGTGTGGTGTCCGAGATGGCGAAGTCGCGCAGCCAGTCGATGAACAGCGCCCACCCGCCGGAGAGCAGCAGCAGGCCCACGATGATCAGCATGACGCCGCCGAACACCTGGATGGCCCGGGTGTGCTTCTGCAGCCACCCCACCGTGCGCATGGCCCACGTAGAACCGAACGCCACCACGACGAACGGCAAGCCGAGGCCCAGGCAGTACGCCACGATGAGCAGAACGCCCCGGGCGGCGTCGACGCCCGTACCGGCGGCCACCGACAGCGCGGCGGCGAGCGTGGGACCCAGGCACGGGGTCCAACCGAGGGCGAAGACGGCGCCGAGCATCGGCGCGCCGAGCCAGGTCGAGAGCGCCTTGGGCTGCATGCGAGTGTCCCGCTGCAGGGTGGGCACCAGGCCGATGAAGACCAGGCCCATGAGGATGGTCACCACACCGCCGAGCCGCTGCAGCAGTTCCTGCTGCGGGGCCAGGTACTGTACTGTCCCCAGCACCATGGCGCTGAGCAGCACGAACACCACGGTGAACCCGCCCACGAACAGGAGGGATGCGCCGACCACGCGGGCTCGGGAAGCGCGCCGGGTGCGCCGTTCCTCCACGGTCAGCGTGGCAGTGGCGGCACGCTGCCGTTCTGCGGCGGCCGCGGTGACCGGCGGTCGCTCGGCGCCCACGACGCTGGCCAGGTACGCCAGGTACCCGGGCACCAGCGGGATCACGCAGGGCGAGGCGAACGACACGAGCCCGGCCAGCAGGCACGCGCCCAGCGCCAGCAGGATCGGGCCGCTGGCCACGGTCTGTTGGAAGGTCTCCCCGACGCTCTGGGCCAGCAGGATCACCTCGGGGGTCACACCTGCTCGACCTCCTCGGCGAGGATCCTGTCGACGGTCTCACTCAGCTCGTCGTCGGTGATCTCGGCCAGGTACACGGCGGCCACCCGGTGCTGCTTGTCCAGGATGATCGTCGCGGGCACCACCGACGTCGGGAAGCCGCGGAGGGCGGCGACGGCCGCGTTGCTCGGGTCCCAGATCGACGGGTACGTGATGCCGTTGTCGCGGACGAAGTCGACGGGCTTCTGCCGATTGGGGTCGCGGAGATTGATGCCGAACACCGTCGCGCCGCGGGGCTCGTACTCCTCCTGCAGCCGCTGCAGGTCGTCGGACTCGGCGCGGCACGGACCACACCACTGGCCCCACAGGTTGAGGATCACCACCTGTCCGGCGAAGTCGTCCTGCACGGTGAGCGTGCGGTCGGGGTCGAGCAGGTCGGGCCCGGCGATCGTGGCGACGGGCTTGCGCTCGGCCGGGGGGTCGTAGTGGATCTCGATCTGGCCGTCGGGGCTGACGAACTCGAACGTCTCCGGGCCCACCACCACCGCGTCGTCGCCGGTGGCGCAGCCGGCGGCGAGCGCGCCGGTCAGCAGCAACGCGCCGAGCACGGCCTTGGTTTTACGCATGGATCATGCTCCAGTCTGCGACGGGTCGGAGGCGCCCGCCGGTTCGGAATAGACGATGTCCCGCAGCGTGGTGCCCTCGAACACCAGCGAGGTGACCGACGCCAGGGAGCACTGCCGGGAGCGCGGGTCGTGCCACAGGCGCCGTCCCTCGAGGAAGCGGCGCGTGGTGTAGACGGGCAGCTGGTGGCTCACCAGGACGGCCTCGTGCCCGCGGGCGGTGTCGAGGGTCGAGTACACGGCGCCGATCATGCGGTGCGCGATCTGCAGGTACGGCTCGCCCCACGACGGCCGCAGCGGGTTGACGAGGATCGGCCAGTACTGCGGGTCCCGGAGAGCGCCACCGGGGCCGCCGACCTTGCGCCCCTCGAAACGGTTCTCCGCCTCGATGATGTCGGCGTCGATCCCCACCGGAAGTCCGAGGGTCTCGGCGAGCGGGGCGGCGGTCTCCTGGGCGCGCTGCAACGGGGAGGCCACGATCGACACGATGTCGTGCCCCTTCCCCAGGACGCGGGCGACGGTCTCCGCCTGGCTGCGTCCCAACTCGGACAGCCGGAACCCTGGGAGCCGCCCGTAGAGGACACCCTCCGGGTTGTGGACCTCGCCGTGGCGCACGAGGTGCACGATCGTCTGCGTCTCGTTGGCGCGGGCCGACGTGTCACGGGGGGTCGACGACGACGAGGTCGGCTCTCCCGGAACGGCGATCGTCCCCGGCTCGGCGCCATAGGTCGCAGACCCCTCGGGCTGCGTCTCGACGGGCGCCTCCACCGGGGCCGCGGAGGCTGCGGACCCGCCCAACGACGGCGGCGCCGCGGCGGGGGCGGGATGGTCTCCGCGCAGAGGGATCGGCAATGAGGTGGGGCCCGTCGCCGGGACGGCGAGACGTCCCCGGAGCCCGCGGCCGCTGCGGCTCATCGGCCGTCCTCGGGGGCGGTCGCGGCGGCGGCCGCCTCGGCGGCGACGGGCAGGGCGTCGGCGATGTGCTGGAAGTCGTCGTCGGTGAGGGCGGTGGAGACGAACCAGGTCTCGAACGCGCTCGGCGGGGCGTAGATGCCCCGGTCCAGCAGGGTGTTGAAGAAGGGCGCGTACCGGAAGGTCTCGGCGGCCTTGGCGCCGGCGTAGTCGGTGACCTGCTCCTCGGTGAAGAACACGCTGAGCATGGTGCCCGCCCGCTGGATGGTGTGGGCGACACCGGCGCCGTGCAGTGCGTTGCCGATGAGGGCCTCGAGCCGGTCGGCGTTGGTCTGCAGCGTGTAGTAGCAGGAGTGGTCCGCCAGGCGCAGCGAGGTGAGGCCCGCGGCCACGGCGACGGGGTTCCCGGACAGGGTTCCCGCCTGGTAGACGGGCCCGGCCGGCGCGAGGGCGGCCATGACATCGGCGCGGCCGCCGAACGCGGCGGCGGGCAGTCCGCCGGACATGACCTTGCCGAAGGTGGTGAGGTCGCCGGCGACGCCCTCGATGCCCCACCAGCCGCGGTCGCCGGCGCGGAAGCCGGTCATGACCTCGTCCATCACCAGCAGCGCGCCGCTGGCGGAGCACAGCGCGCGCAGTTCCTCGTTGAATCCGGGCAGCGGCGGGACCGTGCCCATGTTGCCGGCGGCGGCCTCGGTGATCACGCAGGCGATCTCGTCCCCGTGGTTGGCGAACGTTACGCGCACGGCCTCGATGTCGTTGTACGGCAGCACGATCGTGTCGTGGGCGGTCGCGCCAGTCACGCCGGGCGAGTCCGGCAGGGCGAAGGTGGCGAGGCCGGAGCCCGCGTCGGCGAGGAGGGCGTCGACGTGGCCGTGGTAGCAGCCGGAGAACTTGACGACCTTCGAACGGCCGGTGAAACCGCGGGCCAGGCGCACGGCGCTCATGGTGGCCTCGGTGCCGGAGTTGACGAGCCGCACCTCTTCGACCGAGGTGCGGGCGATGATCTCGCGCGCCAGGTCGACCTCGCCCTCCGTGGGGGTGCCGAAGCTGAGGCCGCGGGTCGCGGCGTCGCGGACGGCGTCGACGATCTCGGGGTGGGCGTGCCCGTGGATCATGGGGCCCCACGAGCAGACGAGGTCGATGTAGGTGTTGCCGTCGACGTCCGTCATGCGAGAACCCCGCGCTTCGCGGATGAAGCGCGGGGTCCCGCCGACGGAGTTGAAGGCGCGCACCGGGGAGTTCACTCCCCCGGGGATCAGCTCGCGGGCCTCGGCGAAGAGCTCGGCCGATCGGGCGGTCCCGGACATGCCGGACGGGGTCGGGAAGGCATCACTCGCAGACGTCACTCCCCCAGTGTCTCAAAGTCCGGCCGCGAGTACCCCCTCGTGGTGTCAGACCTGCGGCTGCGCGGGCGGGGCGGGCGGCGCGAAGGGGGCGAACAGCGACCTGGCGGCGGCATCGACCTGCCCGGCGAGGTCCTGCACCGCCTTCTCCGCCTGCTGCTGCAGCTGCTGCGGGCTGGGCAGCGGCGCGGGGGCCGGCACCGCAGCGGGC
>NZ_JAALDU010000572.1 GCF_014145015.1 Dietzia sp. E1
GGGTCGGCGCTGGTGCTGCTCGACGCCGAGCGCGCCGAGGCGGTGGCCCTGGGCGCGGGCCTGGGATCGTTCCGCCCGGCGAAGGTCACCGGATCCGACGGGGGTGACGACGACGAGAAGTCCGATTCCGTGCGGGTGTTCGTCGCCGAGGGGGGCGCGGACGCCGTGGCCCGGGCCGCCACGATCGCCGAGTGCGTGGGCCTCGCGCGCGATCTGGTCAACACCCCGCCCAACCTGCTGTTCCCCGGCTCGTTCGCCGATCGTGCCGCCGAGCTGGGGCGCGAGGCCGGGCTCGAGGTCGAGGTGCTCGACGAGGCCGCGCTGGCGGAGGGCGGCTACGGCGGCATCCTCGCCGTGGGCGGCGGCTCGTCCCGTGGCCCGCGCCTGGTGCGCCTGACCCACCGCGGTGGCGAGGGCCGTCCCCGGGTGGCTCTGGTGGGCAAGGGCGTCACGTTCGACACCGGGGGCATCTCCATCAAGCCGGCCGCGGGCATGGAACAGATGACCATGGACATGGGCGGGGCGGCGGCGGTCGTCGCGACCGTCGTCCTCGCCGCGCGTCTGGGACTGGATCTCACCGTGGTGGCGACCGTGCCGATGGCCGAGAACATGCCGTCGGCCACCGCCTACCGGCCGGGCGACGTGCTCACCATGTACGGCGGCACGACCGTCGAGGTGCAGAACACCGACGCCGAGGGCCGGCTCATCCTGGCCGACGCGATCGTCCGGGCCTGCGAGGACTCCCCCTCGCATCTCATCGACACCGCCACCCTCACCGGCGCGCAGATGGTGGCGCTGGGCAAGAAGACCCCCGGCGTCATGGGCACCGACGAGTTCCGTGACCGGGTCGCCGAGCTCAGCCGCGAGGTGGGTGAGGGCGGCTGGCCGATGCCGCTGCCCGAGGAGCTGCGCGACGGGCTCGACTCGGAGGTGGCGGACCTGACCAACGTCACCCCCAACCGCTGGGGCGGCATGCTCTCGGCCGGACTGTTCCTGCGCGAGTTCGTCGGCGAGGGCGTGGAGTGGGCGCACATCGACGTCGCCGGCCCCGCCTACAACGACGGCGGCCCGGAGGGGTACCTGCCCAAGGGCGGCACCGGCGTGCCGGTCCGCACGATGCTCGCCGCGCTCGAGGACATCGCCGCGGCGGGCTGACCGCCCCGCCGTACCGGACCCGGTCAGCGCCCGTCGGCCTCGCGCATCTGTTCGCGCAGCCGGCGGGCGCGTTCGCGTTTCTCGCGGGTGATGCGGACCTGCTCGTAGTCGCGCATCCGTTGGGGGTAGCCCTGGATCGAGGCGTCGAAGAGCGGCAGCTTCAACCGCGCGGCGAGCTTGCGGGCGGTGGCGACGTCGCCGACCGGGCGGCGGGTCCACTCGCCGTCGAAGGCCACCAGGCACAGGCCCGGTACGGACACGAGCGTCTCCGGCTCGAGATAGGCCTCGACCCCCACCCTCGTCCGGCACCACCGGCGGAGGTGGTCGAGGTCGGCCGGGTCGGCGGCGATCGTCCGCCGACGACGCCCGAGCAGGTCGCGGATCCCCACGGTCGGCCTCCTCCCGTCGGCCCCCCGTCCGGGGTGGGGCCGGTCACGCCGGTTCGATCGTACCCATCACGAGCAGCGCGGATCGCGTCGCCCGGCGTGGGATTCGACGCCCGCCTCGGGTCGGATCGGGGCGTCCGACGACACCGTCCAGTGGCAGAGGGCACAATGGACGGCGATCGTCCGGTCGGGTCGCCACAGCGGGTCCGTCCGAGGCGCTATCGACGAACAGACAGTAGACCCACCCACGACGCCGCTCACAGCGGGCGCTGACCGCGCCGGGGAGCAGCGCCTCTAGACCTCTCGAGGAGTCACGACACCATGGCCTTCTCCGTACAGATGCCGGCTCTCGGTGAATCCGTCAGCGAAGGGACCGTCACCCGCTGGCTCAAGAAGGAGGGGGACACGGTCGAGGTCGACGAGCCATTGCTCGAGGTCTCCACCGACAAGGTCGACACCGAGATCCCCTCCCCCGCTGCGGGCACCCTGCAGAAGATCGTCGCCGAAGAGGACGAGACGGTCGAGATCGGCGGCGAGCTGGCGGTCATCGACGACGGCTCCGGCGGGTCCGACGACTCGGGCGACGACGCCGCGGACGACTCCGCCGACGCCGATCAGGCCGAGCAGGCCGACGACTCCGCGGACGAGGACGACGCGCCCGCCGAGGAGCCCGCTCCGAAGAAGTCCTCCGGCGGCTCCGGCGGCGGCAAGGGCACCGACGTGACCATGCCCGAGCTCGGCGAGTCCGTCACCGAGGGCACCATCACCCGCTGGCTCAAGTCCGTCGGCGACACCGTCGAGGTCGACGAGCCCCTGCTCGAGGTCTCCACCGACAAGGTCGACACCGAGATCCCCTCCCCCGTCGCCGGCACCCTCCAGCAGATCGTCGCCGAGGAGGACGAGACCGTCGAGGTCGGCGCCACCCTCGCCGTCATCGGCGACGGCTCCGGCAGCGCCGACGACGCCGACGATGCCGACGACGCCGACGACTCGGCCGACGCGCCCGCCTCCGACGACCAGGGTTCCGAGGACGCGTCCGACTCCGCGGACGAGGACGACGCGCCCGCCGAGGAACCCGCTCCGAAGAAGTCCTCCGGCGGCTCCGGCGGCGGCAAGGGCACCGACGTGACCATGCCCGAGCTCGGCGAGTCCGTCACCGAGGGCACCATCACCCGCTGGCTCAAGTCCGTCGGCGACACCGTCGAGGTCGACGAGCCCCTGCTCGAGGTCTCCACCGACAAGGTCGACACCGAGATCCCCTCACCCGTCGCCGGCACCCTCCAGCAGATCGTCGCCGAGGAGGACGAGACCGTCGAGGTCGGCGCCACCCTCGCCGTCATCGGCGACGGCTCCGGCAGCGCCGACGACGCGGACGACTCGGGCGATTCCGACGACCAGTCGGCCGAGGAGCAGAACGCGACCGACGCCAAGGACGAGGGCGTCGACGCCTCGGGCGAGGACGAGGTCCCGGAGGACACCCCCTCCCAGGAGACCGAGGCCGCGGCCAAGGCGGAGAAGAAGGCCGAGAAGAAGGCCGAGAAGCCGGCGCCGAAGAAGTCCTCCTCGAACGAGTCGGCCGACGCCGTCCCGCCGCGGGCGGAGCCCGCCGGGGCCGCCAAGTCCGGCAGCTCGCCGTACGTGACCCCGCTCGTGCGCAAGCTCGCGCAGGAGCACGGCGTCGACCTGGACTCCGTCAAGGGCACGGGCATCGGTGGCCGGATCCGTAAGCAGGACGTCCTCGCGGCGGCCGAGGGTGCGGGGACCGACTCCGGTTCCGAGGCACCCGCCGAGAAGAAGGCGCCCGCCGGCGGCCCGTCGACCGCCGGGGTGCGGCCCGAGCTCGCCGAGCTGCGCGGCACCACCAAGAAGGCCAACCGGATCCGCAAGATCACGGCGCAGAAGACCCGCGAGTCGCTGCAGACCTCGGCCCAGCTCACGCAGGTCTTCGAGGTCGACATGACCCGTGTGGCCCAGCTGCGGTCGAAGGTCAAGGAGCAGTTCGCCGACAAGCACGGCGTCAAGCTCACCTACCTGCCGTTCTACGCCAAGGCGGTCGTCGAGGCCCTGGTCTCGCACCCGAACGTCAACGCGTCCTACGACGAGAGCTCCAACGAGATCACCTACCACGGTTCGGTGAACCTCGGCATCGCCGTGGACACCGAGGCGGGCCTGCTCTCGCCGGTCATCCACAACGCGCAGGACCTGGACATCCCGGGGCTGGCCAAGGCGATCATCGACATCGCCGACCGGGCGCGGACGTCCAAGCTCACCCCGGACGATCTGCAGGGTGGCACGTTCACCATCACCAACATCGGCAGCGAGGGTGCCCTGTTCGACACCCCGATCCTCGTCCCGCCGCAGGCGGCGATGCTGGGCACCGGCGCGATCGTGCGCCGTCCCGTGGTGGACGCGGACGCGGACGGCGAGTCGATCGCCATCCGGTCCATGGGCTTCATGCCGATGACGTACGACCACCGCCTCATCGACGGTGCCGACGCGGGCCGCTTCCTCACCACGGTCAAGGACCGCCTGGAGAAGGCCGAGTTCGAGGGCGACCTCGGGCTGTAGTCCCACCGCCGGCTCCGCCGACCACGCGACGGGCGTCCTCCCTTGTGGGGAGGGCGCCCGTGGTCGTCGTCGCCCCACCCTCCCGGGCCGCGCGCGCCCGCGCGGCCTACCCTGGTGTCATGTCTCACACCGGTCAGTCCCTGCGCCGCGACCCGGCCGCCCCGGAGATCCGGCGGCTCGGCACCGTCGAGTACTCCCCCACCTGGGACCTCCAGCGCACCCTGGCCGAGGAGCGCGCCGACGGGCGACGCGGCGACACCGTGCTGCTCCTCGAGCACCCCGCCACCTACACCGCCGGTAAGCGGACGGAACCCTCCGACCGGCCGGTCGACGGCACCCCGGTCGTCGACGTGGACCGCGGCGGGCGCATCACCTGGCACGGCCCCGGTCAGCTCGTCGGGTACCCGATCATCGCGCTGACCGACCCGATCGACGTGGTCGAGTACGTGCGCCGCGTCGAGCAGGCCCTCATCACCACCTGCGCCCGGCTCGGCGTGGAGGCCGGACGCGTCGACGGCCGCTCCGGCGTCTGGTGCGCGGCCTCGGACGGGCGGCCCGAGCGCAAGATCGCCGCGATCGGCATCCGCGTCCAACGCGGGGTGACGATGCACGGTTTCGCTCTCAACTGCGACTGCGACCTGACCGCGTTCTCGCGGATCGTGCCGTGCGGGATCGTCGACGCCGGGGTCACCTCGCTGACCGCCGAACTCGGCCGCACCGTCACCGTGTCCGGCGTCCTCGATGACGTCACCTCCGACTTGGTGGAGGCGCTCGACGGCCGACTGCCCGTGTCCTGAACCACGCGTAGGCTTGGTGACGTGACTGTGACTCCCGAGGGCCGCAAGCTTCTGCGCATCGAGGCCCGCAACGCCGAGACCCCCATCGAACGTAAGCCGTCGTGGATCCGTACCCGTGCCACGATGGGCCCCGAGTACAAGGAGCTCAAGGGCCTGGTGCGGGGTGGCGGTCTACACACGGTGTGCGAGGAGGCCGGCTGTCCCAACATCTACGAGTGCTGGGAGGACCGCGAGGCCACGTTCCTCATCGGCGGCGAGCAGTGCACCCGTCGCTGCGACTTCTGCCAGATCGACACCGGCAAGCCCTCCGCTCTCGACCGTGACGAGCCCCGGCGCGTCGCCGAGTCGGTCCGCGAGATGGGCCTGCGCTACTCGACCATCACCGGCGTCGCGCGTGACGACCTGGACGACGGGGGCGCCTGGCTCTACGCGGAGACGGTCCGCAAGATCCACGAGCTCAACCCCAACACGGGGGTGGAGAACCTCATCCCCGACTTCAACGGCAACCCCGACCAGCTGGCCGAGGTGTTCGAGTCGCGCCCCGAGGTGCTGGCGCACAACCTCGAGACGGTGCCGCGGATCTTCAAGCGGATCCGGCCCGCGTTCCGGTTCGAGCGCTCCCTCGATGTGATCCGCGCCGCTCGCGACTTCGGCCTGGTCACCAAGTCCAACCTCATCCTGGGGATGGGCGAGACCACCGAGGAGATCGTCGACGCGATGCGGGACCTCCACTCCGCCGGGTGCGACATCCTCACCATCACGCAGTACCTGCGCCCCACCCCGCGGCACCACCCCATCGACCGGTGGGTCAAGCCGGAGGAGTTCGTGGAGCTGTCCGACCAGGCGCGCGAGATCGGCTTCGCCGGTGTCATGGCCGGCCCGCTCGTCCGCTCCTCCTACCGCGCCGGTCGCCTGTACGTCCAGGCGCTCGAGCACCGCGGCCAGGAGGTGCCCGAGCACCTGCGGCAGCTCACCTCGGAGGGCTCGGCGTCGCAGGAGGCCTCGAGCGTGCTGGCCCGCGAGGCCGCCCGCGCCTGACCCGGGCTCGCACACCCGGCGCCGCAGCGCCGCACCCGCCGCGCTCCTCCCGCCGCCCTCGCCCCGTCACCCTCGGGGCGAGGGCGGCGCGGTTCTCTGACCGCGCCCTACGCCACGTATCCTGAGGGGTATGGCGAAGAGCGAGGTCAGCAAGGCGGACAAGAAGGCGGCCCGGGCCGCACGGCGCGCGGCGGGCAAGGAGCAGCGCGGCCAGATGTGGCAGGCGCTGAAGATCCAGTCCAAGCAGGACAAGCTCCTGTGGCCGCTGATGATCGGCGCGGTCGTGCTCGCGACGGTCGTCTTCTTCCTCCTCGGCACCCTGTGGGGTGGCGAGTGGTGGATGCTGCCCCTGGGCGTGCTCGTGGGCCTCATGCTCGCGATGGTCGTGTTCTCGAGGCGCGTGCAGAACACCGTGTACGGCAAGGCCGAGGGCCAGCCGGGTGCCGCCGCGTGGGCGCTGGACCAGCTGCGGTCGGGATGGCGGGTCAACCAGGCCGTCGCCGCCACCACCAGCTTCGACGCCGTCCACCGCGTGGTCGGCCGCTGCGGGATCGTGCTCGTGGGCGAGGGTCAGCCGCACCGGCTCAAGCCGCTCATGACCCAGGAGAAGAAGAAGGTGGCCCGCGTCGTGGGCGACACCCCGATCTACGAGCTGATCGTGGGTGACGACGCCGACGCCACCCCGGAGCAGGTGCCGCTGCGCAAGCTCAACCGGCGCCTCACCCGGTACCCGATGAACATCAGCCGCGCCAAGGTCGACGCCCTCGACACCCGTCTGCGGGCCCTGAGCACCAAGACCGGCGTGCAGAACCAGATGCCCAAGGGCCCGGTCCCCCAGGGCGCGAAGGTCCGCAACATCCAGCGCAGCGCCCGCCGCCGGGGCTGACCGGGCTCAGTCGACGCCGCCCTCGCCGCCCACGCCGCCCACGGCGAGGGCGGCTCAGCCGGGGCGGTTCAGCGGGAGCGGATGAGCGCCGTGCCGGTGGCGCGGTCGTGCATGCCGCGGCCGTCCTCGTCCTGGATCAGCGGGGGCAGCAGGAAGAAGATGAACACCACCCGCACCAGCGAGCGGACGAAGCCGACGCGCTCCTCCGCGTCCACCCGGGCGGTGCCGATCCCGAGCACGGCCTGACCGGGGGTCTGGGCGAACAGCCACACGCAGACCACGCCGATCACGCCCCACACCAGCGGCACCGCCCAGCTGGACACCGCCGCGAGCGAGTCCCCGCCCAGCGCACCGGGCCCGCCCACCGACACGATCGCGGCGACCAGTCCGTAGGCCAGGAGCCAGTCCACGACGAGGGCTCCGAAGCGGACGCCGAGCGGGGCCATCGAGCCGGGGCCGGACTCCGGCAGACCGAGGTTCTCGCCCTTGAACTTCTGCTCCGGCCCGCTGCCGGACGTGGGTCCGGACAGCCACGATCCCGCTACATCACGCATGGAGCCAGGGTAGCCCGGCGACCTGCCGTTCCCCATGTCGGCGGCCCCCACCCCACGCGACTAGGCTTGCCCCATTGGGAGGGACGCCCCCCGGCCGTCTCACGTAACACCGGCGAAACATTCGCTTGACGACCGGGCAACACCTCGCCCATATCGTGAGGTCACCGCACGACGGGGGACACCGGTCGCCCGCCGCACTTGAAGAGACGAGGAGCGAATCGTGGCATTCTCCACTCCGGACGAGGTCATCAAGTTCATCAAGGACGAGGACGTCGAGTACGTCGACATCCGGTTCACTGACCTGCCGGGCAACGAGCAGCACTTCACGATCGCCGCAGCGGCGTTCGACGAGGATGTGTTCGAGGACGGTCTGGCCTTCGACGGCTCCTCCATCCGGGGTTTCCAGTCGATCCACGAGTCGGACATGATGCTCCTGCCGGACGTCGCCACCGCGCGCCTGGACCCGTTCCGCCGGGCCAAGACGCTCAACGTCAGCTGCTTCGTCCACGACCCGTTCACCCGTGAGGCCTACAGCCGCGACCCGCGCAACGTCGCCCGCAAGGCCGAGGAGTACCTCGTCTCCACCGGTATCGCCGACACGTGCTTCTTCGGCGCCGAGGCCGAGTTCTTCATCTTCGACTCGGTCCGCTACGGCTCCGGCACCAACCACGGCTTCTACGAGGTCGACTCGAGCGCGGGCCACTGGAACAGCGGCGCGGGCTCCGAGGCCGACGGCTCCCCCAACCTCGGCTACAAGGTCCGCGAGAAGGGCGGGTACTTCCCCGTCGCCCCGTACGACCACTTCGTCGACCTGCGCGACGAGATGTCCACCAACCTCACCAACGCCGGCTTCGAGCTCGAGCGCTTCCACCACGAGGTCGCGGGCGCCCAGCAGGAGATCAACTACAAGTTCAACACCCTGCTGCACGCCGCGGACGACGTCCAGCTCTTCAAGTACATCGTCAAGAACACCGCGTGGAAGAACGGCAAGTCCGCCACCTTCATGCCCAAGCCCCTCTTCGGTGACAACGGTTCGGGCATGCACGCCCACCAGTCGCTGTGGAAGGACGGCCAGCCGCTGTTCCACGACGAGTCGGGCTACGCCGGACTGTCGGACATCGCGCGCTACTACATCGGCGGAATCCTGCACCACGCGCCGTCGCTGCTCGCATTCACCAACCCCACGATCAACTCGTACCACCGGCTCGTGCCCGGTTACGAGGCGCCGATCAACCTCGTGTACTCGCAGCGCAACCGCTCGGCCTGTGTGCGCATCCCGATCACGGGCAACAACCCCAAGGCCAAGCGCATCGAGTTCCGTTGCCCCGACTCCTCGGGCAACCCGTACTTCGCGTTCGCCGCGATGATGATGGCCGGCCTGGACGGCGTGAAGAACAAGATCGAGCCGATGGCGCCGGTCGACAAGGACCTCTACGAGCTCCCGCCGGAGGAGGCCGCGGACATCCCGCAGGCGCCCACCTCCCTGCCCGCGGTGATCGACCGTCTCGAGCAGGATCACGAGTACCTCACCGAGGGGGGCGTGTTCACCGAGGACCTCATCGAGAACTGGATCTCGTACAAGCGGGAGAAGGAGATCGCCCCGGTCAACCTGCGGCCGCACCCGCACGAGTTCGAGCTCTACTACGACTGCTGAGCGCCCGGCGATCTGATCGCCGTCCCTGCATGATCCGGAGTCCGTAGCCCCGGAAACCCGAAACGCCCCGGCCCCACGGCCGGGGCGTTTACGGTTGTGCCAGGTAGCACTGGTCGCCCGGAGCACCACCGGGCGGTGGGCCGGGAAGGAGCCGGGATCACCATGGACACGGACGCTTTCGACTTCCGCAGCGCCTCCCCGCGGGCCAGGCCGCTCAAGGTGGTCGCCGCCGCCCTGGACCCCGAGCACGATCCCGACGCCGACAGCGAGGGTCAGGGCTACCCGGTCCTGCTCAAGCTCTCGCGGGTGCTGGACCCCGAGGAGGCCCGCCTCATCCTCGAACGCAACCCCTTCCTCCACGCCACGGCCGGATCCCGCAAGCTCATCGCCATGGACACGTCCGTGGAGACGCTCCGGGAGCAGAAGGACCGCCTGCAGCTGCTGCTCGCCGAGGTCGAGGCGGACGCCCTGGCCGAGCAGGCGCGGCGGCGTATGGAGGAGCACCGCGCGGCCGAACTGCGCGTGGCCGAACTACGACGTCGCAACGAGGTCCTCGGCGAGATCGAGTGGTGACCCGGGACCGGATGGGAAAAGTCCGCCGACGTGGGAGAATCCGGCCATGAACTCGCCGCTGCGCTCCCGTTCCGCCACCCGCACCGCGCGGTCCGCGTCCGGCGCCGCCCAGTCCGCCGTCGACCACCCGGCGCTGGAGTGGCTGGCCCGCGCGGGCTTCGTCATGAACGGCGTCGTCCACCTGCTCATCGGCTGGATCGCCGTGCGGATCGCCCTGGGCTCCGGTGGCGGCGAGGCCTCCAACTCCGGCGCGCTCGCCCAGATCGCCTCGGCACCGGGCGGCACGGTGATGCTCTGGGCTGGCGCGGCGGCGTTCATCGCCCTGGGCCTGTGGCAGGTCGTCGAGATGCTGCTGGGGTCCGAGGAGGCCTCCGACCGGCTCAAGGCCGGCGCGAAGGCCGCCGTCTACGTGGCCCTGGGGCTGACCACCGCGCGGTTCGCGTCCGGCGGTGGCGGGTCCGACTCGGAGACCGCGTCCGACGCCACGGCCGGCCTGCTGGGCTCGGGCGCCGGGAAGGTGGTGCTGGTGGTCGTGGGCCTCGTGCTGCTCGGCGTGGGCGGCTACCACGTGTACAAGGGCGCGACCGCGAAGTTCGTCGAGGACCTCGAACGCACCGGCCGCGGTCGGGTCGGGCGGGCCGTCGTCATCGCGGGGCGCGTCGGGTATGTCGCCAAGGGCGTGGCGCTGGCGATCCTCGGCGGACTGGTGATCGCGGCCGTCGTCACCGCGGACCCCGAGAAGGCCGGCGGGCTGGACGCCGCACTGCGCACGCTCGGCGAGCAGCCGTTCGGCCGGGTGCTGCTCGTTCTCACCGGCGCGGGCATCGCCCTGTTCGGCGTGTACTCGATGGCTCGGGCCCGGTTCGCCCGCATGTGATCCCCGCGGGCGGCGCCCCGCCCCCGGGCGGCCGGCCTCAGCCCAGCTTGGGGAAGTTCTGCGGGCAGTACGTCCCCACCGCGGCGCCGAGGAAGAACCCCTGACCGTCCGGATCGAGCCCGGCGCGCTCGCCGAGCCAGCCGGACACCTCATCCATCTGCTGACCCCCGTCGAAGCGGCCGCAGGCCTCCGTGGCCGTGGCGACCGGGTCCACGTCCGCGGGCAGCGTCACCCCGCGACGCTCGAGCAGCGCCGCGAAGTCACCGGCGCCCGGAGCGGGCTGGGCGGGCGGGTCCGGCTCGGCG
>NZ_JAALDU010000573.1 GCF_014145015.1 Dietzia sp. E1
CCTCGAGCGCACCGCGCTCACCCGCGCGCCGCGGGATCCACGCCAGGCTCGCCCCGGTGGTGTCGGCGAGGTCCGCGGCGGCCGACAGACCGCCCGGGATCGCGCCGAGGCGTTCGCCCACGAGGATCACCGCCCCGGGCTCCCGTAGCAGGGCGGGCAGGGCGCCGAGGGTGGGGTCGTCGACCGGATCGTCCGCTGGAGTGGGTGAGGGGACGACGGCCAGGGCGTCCAGCACCGCCGGCTCGTCGCCGGGCACGGTCGGCAGGAGTGCGGCGCGGGTCTTGCGGACGGCCGGCGAGGCGAACGGCGCGATCGAGAACACCTTCAGCCCGTGATCACGGGCTGCCCGGCGCAGACGCAGGAAGACGATGGGCGACTCTTCCTCCGCGTCGAAGCCCACGAGCAGGACCGCCGGCGCCGCCTGGAGGTCGGAGTAGGTGACGGCGGAGTCGCCCGGGCCGCGGCGCACGACCCGCTCGGCGAGGAACGCGGTTTCCTCCTCGGAATGGTGGCGGGCGCGGAAGTCGACGTCGTTCGTGCCCAGCACCGTGCGCGCGAACTTGGCGTAGGCGTACGCGTCCTCGGCGGTCAGGCGCCCGCCGGTGAGCACCCCGGTGCGCCCACGCGCGGCCGCCAACCCTTCCGCGGCGACCCGTAGCGCGGTGGGCCACGGAACGGGGACGAGCCCGCCGCCCTCGCCGCGGACCATCGGCGTGGTGATGCGGTCCCGCTGGGTGGCGTAGGTGAACGCCCACCGGCCCTTGTCGCAGTTCCACTCCTCGTTGACCTGCGGGTCGTCGCCGGCGAGGCGCCGCAGTACCTTTCCGCGTCGGTGGTCGGTGCGCTGACCGCAGCCGCTCGCGCAGTGCTCGCACACGGCGGGGCTGGACACGAGGTCGAACGGGCGAGCCCGGAAGCGGTACTGCGCCCCGGTCAGCGCGCCGACCGGACAGATCTGCACGGTGTTGCCGGAGAAGTACGACTCGAACGGCTCGTCGCCGTATACGCCGACCTGCTGCTGGGCGCCGCGCTCGAACAGGTCGATGAACGGGTCGCCGGCGATCTGCTCGGAAAACCGCGTGCAGCGGGCGCACATGACGCAGCGTTCGCGGTCGAGCAGGACCTGGGAGGAGATGGCGATCGGCTTGGGGAACGTGCGCTTGACCTCGGTGAACCGGGAGCGACCGTGCCCGCTCATCAGGGCCTGGTTCTGCAGCGGGCACTCGCCGCCCTTGTCGCAGACCGGGCAGTCGAGCGGGTGGTTGATGAGGAGCAGCTCCATGACGCCGCGCTGGGCCTTGTCGGCGACCGGCGAGGTGAACTGCGTGCGCACGGCCATGTTCTGGGTGACCGGCGTCGTACACGACGTGACCGGCTTGGGCGCGCCCTCGACCTCGACGATGCACTGGCGGCACGCGCCGGCCGGGTCGAGCAGCGGGTGATCGCAGAAGCGCGGGATCTGCACGCCCATCCGTTCGGCGGCGCGGATGATGAGCGTGCCCGGCGGCACCGAGACCTCGCGGCCGTCGACGGTGAGGGTGACGAGGTCCTCGGCGCGCTCGGAATCGGCACGGTCGGGGGCGGGGTCCTGGGCCGGTCCGCGGGCGTCACGGGGGGCTCCTGACGTGGCCGAGGTCATCGGGCCACCTCCTCGGATCGCGATGAGGGTCCGCGGGCCGGCCGCACGGGCGGACGCCGGGAGCCGGCACCTGCGCGGTCGGTGCGCGTGAAGACGGTGGAGCGACTGTGGTCGAACGGGCACCCGTTGGGGATATGAGCGAGGTACTCGTCGCGGAAGAGCCGGATCGACGACACGATCGGGGCCGCGGCGGCGTCGCCGAGGGCGCAGAACGACTTGCCGACGATGTTGTCCGAGATGTCGAGCAGCCGGTCCAGTTCGTCGGCGGTGGCGGTGCCGTCCTCGAGCCGGGTCATGATCTGCCGGAGCCAGAACGTGCCCTCGCGGCACGGCGTGCACTTGCCGCACGACTCGTGGGCGTAGAACTCGGTCCACCTCAGCACCGCCCGCACCACGCAGGTCGTGTCGTCGAAGATCTGCAGCGCCTTGGTGCCGAGCATCGTGCCCTCGGCCGCACACCCCTCGTAGTCCAGCGGCATGTCGAGCTGGGCGTCGGTGAGCAGCGGCGTCGACGAGCCGCCGGGGGTCCAGAACTTGAGCGTGTGGCCGTCGCGGATCCCGCCGGCGAGGTCGAGCAGCTCACGCAGCGTGATCCCGAGCGGTGCCTCGTACTGGCCGGGCCGGGTGACGTGCCCGGACAGCGAGTAGAGGGTGAACCCGGGCGACTTCTCCGACCCCATCGACCGGAACCACTCCGGCCCGTGTTGCAG